>CAMWWR010000279.1 GCA_947178045.1 uncultured Clostridia bacterium | reverse complement strand
CATAAGTGGTGCCCGGCGCCTTTGCCGTGATCTTCCCGGTGCTGCTGCCCGTGGCGACCTCCGGGTCGACGGAATAAAATTTCGCGGACTCGACAGTATTGTACGGGAGAAGAATCGTCTTCAGCGTGGTGCGCTTGCCCTCGGCCAGGACGATTTCGGGTTTCGTCCATTTGACATTGATGGCAGGCGGCCCTACGGTGACCTCACAGGTCAGAGTGGTGACGGTCCTCAGCCCTTCCTTTACGGTAACGGTAATTGTGGCGGTACCGTTTGCAATGCCGAGAATAACGCCGTTTTCATCCACGGACGCCGTCTCGGGATCACTCGATTTGAACACTGCCTTCTGGTTTTCGGAAAGATTGTAAACCTTGAGCGTATACTTCGTATCCTTGACAAGTGCTTTAGTTTTGACTCTGAGCTTTATCTCAGCCTGCGTCTCCGCCGCCTGTACTCCCGACTCTGCATCCGACGTATCCCTGCCGTATGCGGTGACCGGACTGTCCGGCGAAGACAAAGCAAAGAAAAAAACAAAACCAAGGACTGCGATACACGTCGATAAAAATTTCTTCATTGTAGTGCCTCCTGATTTGATTTCTTTGCGTCACATCCATCTACAGTATAATACCGGAATATGTCAGAATGGTGTCAGTACAAAAGAAATATGGAAAGGGGCCGAGCGGCAGAAACTGTCAATGTGAAAAAAATATGAAACGGCTTGTTTTTCCAGCAGGGATTGCATATAATAATGGGGATGCAAAACCTCTTTCAGAGGCTTGTGGATTTGCTGGAAAATATGCCGCCTGCGCGGCGGAATGAAAGGAAATAAATATGCAGTATATGTTGATTGCAGACGACAACCCGGATATTACCGATGTGCTCTCGGCATACGCCAAAAAGGAGGGCTATGAGCCGGTGCTTGCCGCGGACGGCGAGGAGGCGCTGCAGCAGTTCCGCAAATATGCCCCGTGCGTTGTTCTGCTCGATGTGATGATGCCGAAGCTCGACGGCTATGCCGTCTGCCGGGAAATACGGAAAAGCTCGGACGTGCCGGTTATTCTGATCACGGCGCGCGGTGAGGATTTTGAGAAAATTATGGGGCTTGACATCGGGGCGGATGATTACATTGTCAAGCCGTTCAGCCCGAGCGAGGTCATGGCGCGCGTGCGCGCGGTGCTCCGCCGCATGGCGAAAAAGCCGCAGGCGGAGACCTCAAAAAATATTCTGACCGTGGCGAATCTGACGATCAACCTCGAGGAATATACGCTGACCATCAGCGGGCAGAAGATGTCCATGACAAAGAAAGAGATCGAGACGATGTGGACGCTCGCGAGCAATCCGAACAAGGTTTTTACGAGGGACAATCTTCTTGACAGTCTCTGGGGCTTTGATTATTACGGGGACAACCGGACGGTGGATTCCCATATCAAGCGGCTGCGCGCGAAGCTGGACGCGGTGGAGCATCCGCAGTGGTCCATCAAGACGATGTGGGGCGTTGGCTACAAATTTGAGATCGAGTCGGACAGCTGAGACGGGGAAGAAAAATTCCTGCGGGCAGACGGTTCTGACGCGGAGAAGGAAGATTCCCGCCGACAGGCGGTTCTGACGCGGAGAAGGAAGATTTCTGCGGCAGGCGGTTCTGACGCGGAGAAGAAAGATTCCTGCGGACAGGCGGTTCCGGCACAGTGAAGGAAGATTCCTGCGGCCGGGCAGTCCGACCGGGGGAGAGAACGGCAGGCCTGCGGGCGGTGGAGGCTTTCGATGGAAAACGGCGGACAGAGGCGGAACAAGAACCGGCTGTTCCTGAAGACATACCTGTATTTTGCAGTCATGGTGCTTCTGGTGGCGGCCATTATCGGCGGCATTTTCCTGAATGTTTACCAGAGCACGACACGCCGGCAGTACAGGGAAAGGCTGGAGAACCAGGCGGACAGGGTGAAGGCGCGCTTTGAGGAATTTATCCGGAACGAGGATTACAGCAGCTGTCTGAGCTATCTGGAGATCCTTCTGGAAATCGGGGATTACGAAATATGGTCCCTGGCGAATCCGTATGCCGAAAAGCCGATGAACCGGGCGATGACGACCATGGATTTCTCCGATGTTACACAGAAGAATTATACCGACCTGATCTATTCCGCGTTCCTTGGAAAGGAGCGCTTTCTGACGAGCTACAGCGAAATTCACGGCTGCACGATGATGTCGGCCGGCGTGCCCATCCGCGACAAAAGCGGCGAGGTGTGCGGGGCTCTGCTGATCAACTCCTCGCTGGAGATGCAGGATATGGTCATTCAGCAGAGCAAATATATGATACTGTTCAGCATCCTGGCGGCGCTCGGCGTCTCCTTCTTCATCGCGTTCCTGTTCGCAAGACAGCTTTCCAGGCCGGTTCTTGAGATCCGCGATACCGCGCTTTTGCTGGCGGAGGGGGATTATGCGGAAAAGACCGGGATCAGCCGGAAAGACGAGATCGGCGAGCTGGCGCGCACCATGGATTTCCTTGCGGACAAGCTGTCCGAGAACGAAGAAATACGCCGGAATCTCGAGCAGATGCGCATGGACTTTTTTGCCAATGTCTCCCATGAGCTCAGGACGCCGATCACGGTTATCCGCGCATATACCGAAACGCTTGTCGACGGCGTGGTGACGGAGGAGGAGAAGGTGCGGCAGTACTACGACAGAATGCTGTCGGAGTGCAAGAGCATGGAGCGGCTGGTCGGCGACCTGCTGCTGCTGGCGAAAATGCAGAACCCGGATTTTGAGGTGGACAAGGAGCCGGTCAATCTGGTGCAGATTTTCGACGAGATCATCCGCAGCGCGGGGGCGATCGGCGCGCAGAAGAAAATCCATATCTCGGTGGAGCGGGAGAAGGACCTGTATATGATACAGGGCGATTATGACCGGCTCCGCCAGATGTTCCTCGTTATTTTCGATAATGCGGTCAAATTTTCGCCGGAGGGCGGAAACGTGTATGTGACGCTGAAGGAATGCGGCGAGGACCGCGTGCGCGTGTCCATCCGCGACGAGGGGATCGGTATTTCAAAGGAGGAGCTTCCGAGCATCTTTGAGAAATTCTACAAATCCAAGCTGCGCCAGAATGCGAAGGGCTCCGGGCTGGGCCTGGCGATCGCGCGTCAGATCGCTCTGAAGCACGGCGGCGACATCGAGGTGGAGAGCGAGCCGGGGGTCGGTACGGAGTTTGGATTTACCTTTCGTCTGATTCCGGAGAAGGAATTGAATGAATTGATGATGTAATTCGAATAAAACGGACGAGTTTTCCAAAATTTTACGATAAAAATCCAAAAAAGTATAAGAAACGCTTGATTTTTTACGCAATTTCGGATATACTATTATCATATTCCTGGGGTGTTCGATAACTCCTGTCATTTTGAACCTACATCACTTTAAACGGGATTCCTATATTGTTGAGTGGATGTCAGGCCTCCGTTTGCAGTGGAAGGCAGAAGCTCAATTGCGGTTACCCACCTAGCTTTGCTAGGAGTCAAAATACAGGAGCCGGCATTTCGGGGTATTTACGAGAAAAAGTTTTTTCAAGAAACGAAAGAGCAGGGCGGAGTCTGATGACTCCGCCTTTTTTCTGTCCTTGCATTTTCCAGGAAAATACGGTATAATTTCTACGGTTTTATGCCGGGCGGAGAACTGTTATGCAATTTCCGCGGCGCGCGGCATATAATAGGG
>CAMWWR010000278.1 GCA_947178045.1 uncultured Clostridia bacterium | reverse complement strand
CGGCATACGAGATTTCTGCCTGTCTCGTGGGCTCGGAGAGGTGTATCAGAGACAGCCTCTGCACACCCTTGCCGCAGATAAAATAGCGGAACCGCCGGCTGTTTTCTGATTTCTCCACAGTTTCCGGCCCACCCTTTTTTTCTGGCCTTCTCCTATGTCTGAGCCAGTCTCCGGCCTCCCTGCCTTTTGCCAGCCTCTCTTTTTCCAGCTCCGCAAACGCTTTTATTGCAAGCCTGTGATTTTTTCTTGGAATCAGCTCCCCCACACTCAGAAAAACAACCTCATCCTCCGCAGCATGCAGCTTCCGGCGCACAACCTCCCGCATTTTTTCTCTGCCATCCTCCGGCAGATCATCACCACGGAAGAAGGAAATATCCGCCCCGGCACCAATCAACCGCTCTACCTTTGTTTTCTTTCCCCGGCAGAACCTTTGCGCCCTCGCATAATCCTCCTCATTGATCGTGATCAGCACATCCGTATACCGCGCCAGCCACCGCTCTGCAGGGTAATAGAGCAGCCAGTTGATAAGCGGCGCTCCTCTGTAAAAATGGAAGCCGTGCGCGGTATAAATGACAAACGGTTTATCATGGTTATAAATCGAATTCATGCCGAACCGTTTTTTCTGTCCTGCACCCGCCCTCGCCGCCGCAAGCCGCGCGACCGCGCCGCCCATCGGCGTATGGCAATGAAGCAGGTCGAAATGCTCCCTCTCCAGCAGCGCCTTCAGCTGCCGGCAGGCGCGCAGCGCGGCGCAAATGCGGAACGGCGAACGCTCCAGATCGATCTGATGGCAGAGAATTCCGGTTCCGGCAAGGCGGGAATTATCGTTTCCGTAGCTCGGATTGCGGAAATTGCTCGCATAATGTACCTCGTAGCCAAGCTCCTGCAGGATGCGCACATTATTCATCTCGAACTGCGGTACAAAACCGCTGACGGTCGTGACAATCAGTGCTTTTTTTGTCTGTTTCCTGATTTTATCCTGAGCTCCGCCCTTCATTTCTGATCCTTCATCCTTCTGCTCCTGTCACTTTTTGCAGATAATCGGTCGATTTGGTTTCGTAAACTTTTTTCGCGCAAGTTCACTATCAGTTGACTTTTTTCGCGCATAAATCCCCTATACAGTAAAACAAAAGACCTGAAAACGACTTTTACATCGCTTTTATCGACATAAAATCCGCCAAAATCCACGATTTCGCTGCGGTTCTATTATAGCGCCAATTTTTCTGAAAGTCAACTATATAAATATTTTATCAACCTTTTGAAAACTCTGTTCATAGTATTATAGCAGAGAGGAGGTTTTCTTATGGTTGACTTTGGGAATACGCTGCGGACCTTGCGCAGAAAAGAAGATATGACGCAGGCGGAGCTCGCACGGAGGCTTGATCTGACCAAGTCTGTGATCAGTGCCTACGAGAACGGGCTCCGCCTGCCTTCCTATGATATTTTGATACACATCTCAAAAATTTTTCATGTAAGTACGGACTACCTGCTCGGCCTGGAACGGCGGCAGGAAATCGATTTGTCCGGTCTGACCGATGAGGAAATATCCGCGCTCCTTCAGTTAATCAAAGCGATGAAGCGAAAATAAGCCTCCGCATGAGGGGAAGACAGTCTCCGTATGAGTTGAACATAGTCCTCCGTATGAGGTACAGACAGCCCCTACCGCAGCGTCACCCGGAACACGACCGGCTTATCCGATGCCACCGTCTCGGTCGTGATTGTAAGACCCTCCTGCGTCCGCTCCCAGCGCGGCTCTTCGTCGAAGCCGAGCACGCTCACGCGGTCGATAATGCCGTGGAATTTCGGCAGGCGGGATGCATCCTGTTCGCCGAGCGCGCGGATCAGCACCTTCCCGTCCGCCGGATAGTTCAGGCAGATCGCATACAGATTCTCTCCCTTTCTTGTAAATCGGAAATCCTCGCTCGTAAACACCTTGTCCCTGCCGTCAGTAAACTGTCCCTCCTCCACGGCGGTCGGCCCCTCGGCGGCAATCCGCCAGGTGCGCGTCCCGTAGATTGCTTCGCCGTTTGCGGCAAGCCAGTCCCCGATTTCCTTAAGCACCGCCGTATCCTCCTCCGAGATCGTACCGTCCGCCTTCGGCCCGACATTTAAAAGCAGGCAGCCGTTCTTGCTCACGATATCCGCCAGATCACAGAGAATGTCCCGGGCCTTCTTGAAATCATTGTGCTCGGTGTAGCACCACGAATTTTTTGCGATTGCCGTGTCCGTCTGCCAGGCGAACGGCTGAATATTTGCGAACTGCCCCCGCTCAATATCCACGACCGCCGTCCCGAACATAAACGCGTCGTGCTTGTAGGCGATCATGACCTCCTCGCCCCACTCCAGCGCGCGGTTATAATAATAGGCCGCGACCTTTTTCAGATACGGCTTCGCGCTGCTGTGCTGGATCCACCAGTCAAAATACAGTTCCTTCACGCGGTAGCGATCGATCAGCTCGCAGGTGCGGATCATCCAGTCCTCCAGAAATTCCTGCGTCGGCACAGGCTCGCTGAACAGGTCGTGATGATTTTGCTCCGGCATCGCCGGCCAGTAAAAATCACCCGGCTGCTCCGCGTCCGTGATGTCGCTTTCAAATTCCTTTCCATGCCCCATGAAAAACCAGTGCTCAATGCGGTGCGTGGACGCGCCGTTCACAAGCCCCGCCTTTTTTGCCTCCTCGCTCAGCTCTCCGAGCACGTTGCGGCACGGTCCCATGTTCGCCGCGTTCCATTTTGACAGCGCGCTGTCGTACATCTGGAAGCCGTCGTGGTGCTCCGCCACCGGCACAATGTATTTTGCCCCGGCCTGCCGAAAAAGCGAGATCCACTCTGCTGCGTCGAATTTTTCCGCTTTAAACATCGGGATAAAATCCTTGTAGCCGAAATCCTTCTGCGCGCCGTAGGTCTTTACATGGTGCTCGAATTCCGGGCTGCCCTGAATATACATATTTCTGGAATACCACTCGCTTCCGAACGCCGGTACACTGTAGATGCCCCAGTGGATGAATATGCCGAATTTCGCGTCCCGGAACCAGCGCGGCGTTTCGTGCTCCGCGAGGGATTCCCAGGTATCCTTGTACCGCCCTGCACGAATGCAGGAATCAATTTTTTCAAGCTCCTTCTGCTTGTCGTAGAGAAACATTTTTCGCCTCCTTATAAAGCTGTCCGGTAAAACGGGCTTCCGGCTTCTTCCCTATGCGGTATATACACCACGGGCGCGCCCCAAAAGGAGCGCGCCCTTCCGGCACTTCCTGCCTTCTGCGCTTCTATTTTCCCGCGCTCTCCTCGCAAACCTTCGCCTGCACATCCGACGGCGCCGGCTCATACCTTGCGAACTCATACGAGTATGTACCGATGCCGACCGTCATCGAGCGAAGATCGGTCGAGTATCCGCACATCGCGGACATCGGAACCTCCGCCATGATCTCCTGCTGGCGGTTGTGGAGCGGATTCATGCCGAGCACCCTGCCGCGGCGCTTGTTCAGATCACCCATAATATCGCCCGTAAAGCGCTCCGGCGCGATTACCCGGATCGTCGCAATCGGCTCAAGCAGAATCGGGGTGGCGTCCATAATGCCCTGCTTGAACGCCTGTACCGTTGCCGTCTTGAATGCCATCTCCGAGGAGTCCACCTCGTGGTAGGAGCCGCCGGTGAGCGTCGCCTTGATGCCGACCACCGGATAGCCCGCGAGCGGTCCTGCCTCCACGC
>CAMWWR010000277.1 GCA_947178045.1 uncultured Clostridia bacterium | reverse complement strand
CCTCCAGCCGCTTGGAATTGCTGTCGCCGGTTCCCCGCGCGGCGCAGATTTCCGTAAATTTGCAGGCGCATTGCAGGAAACGCAGGCCGTAATAATCCCGCCACGCTTTAATATCGTCCTCCCGGACGAGATACATCGGCCGAATCAGCTGCATCCCTTCAAAATTTGTACTGTGCAGCTTCGGCATCATCGTCTGTATCTGCGCGCCGTACAGCATTCCCATCAAAATCGTTTCGATCACATCGTCGTAATGGTGGCCGAGCGCGATTTTGTTACAGCCAAGCTCCTTCGCCCTGCTGTACAGATAGCCCCGCCGCATGCGCGCACAGAGGTAGCAGGGGGATTTTTCCACTGTGAACACGGACTCAAAGATCTCCGACTCAAATATGGTCACCGGCACTCCCAGCAGCGCGGCATTCCGCTCGATCATCTCGCGGTTCGCCGGACTGTAGCCCGGATCCATCACAAGAAATACGACCTCAAAATGAAATTTGTTGTGGCGCTTCAGGCACTGGAACAGCTTCGCCATCAGCATGGAATCCTTGCCGCCGGAAATGCAGACCGCGATCCGGTCCCCCTCCTGAATCAGCTCGTACCGGTTGATTGCCCTGACAAAGGGGCACCACACATTTTTCCGGAATTTCTTCTGAAGCCCCTTTTCCACCTCAGCGCCGAGCTCGCTTTCCGTCTGTGTCCGGGTCTCTGCTCCCTCCTGCTCCTCCATACTGTTTTCCTCCTGCTGCCTGCTTTTCCTGCATGTTCTACCCTGTCTGTCTCGCTCCGACCTGCGCTCTGTCCTGCCGGACGTTTTCGTTAATTAATTCATCGCTTCCTTAGACCTCTGGCGGGATACAAAGCCTCTTCCAGAGGCTTGCGGATTTGCCACGGAATATGCCGTTTCGCTGCGCATTTGCACCTGCGTCTTGCTCCGCTGTACCTCGCCTGCTTCCCGCCATCAGCGCTTTGCCACCTTTCCTCTGGCCGCGATGTCCTCGTCCAGCACGATCGTGAACGGGCCGTCGTTTACCAGCGCCACTCTCATATCTGCTCCGAACTCGCCCGTTTCCGTGCGCACGCCGCGCTCTCTGCACCGCGCAACAAAATATTCATAGAGACGTTTCGCCTCCGCCGGCGCGCCCGCATTTGTAAAACCCGGCCGGTTTCCGTGGCTACAGTCTGCATACAGCGTAAACTGCGAGACAATGAGCAGCTCTCCTCCGACATCCGTCAGCGAACGGTTCGTCTTTCCGTTTTCATCCGCAAAAATGCGGAGCTTCAGCAGCTTATCCGCATAAATATCCGCAATCTGCTCCGTATCTCCCTGCCCCACGCCGAGCAGCACGACAAGTCCCTTTCCGATGGAACGCTCCGCAGGTTCCGCTGCAGAAATCTCCCCGTCCTCTGGGACGATCGTCACGGAGGCGGAGGTAACCCGCTGAATTACCAATCTCATGTTCTCCCTCCGATTCTATTATAATCCGGTTCTATTATAAAATAGTATTTCCCATATCTTCCAGTAAACGGCACTTCCCAGATTTGCTGTCAAAGTGGCAAATCCGGTGCAGGAAACAGTTTCATCAGCATTTCTACATAATGTACGGCAGCAGCGACCTTCCCTCTATGCCCGGTATCTTGTGTTTTTCCGCTTCGGCTGTTTTTTCCGCCTCGGCTGTCTTTTCCGCTTCTCCCATCCTTTCGGATTTTGCAGATTTTGCAGATTCCGCCGTTCTCTCCGTTTCTCCCGCAATTTCCTCCGTCAGCAGCCCGAAGTAATCAAGTATGGTCGCCGCAATATCGCCGAAGCCCTTCCTTGTTCCAAGATTCACTCCGGCCTTCAGCCGCTGCCCGTACATGATAAGCGGCACATATTCCCGGCTGTGGTCGGTGGACGGCGTCAGAGGATCGCAACCGTGATCCGCCGTGATCATCAGAATATCGTCCGGACGCAGCCCTTCCAGAAGCCCGGGCAGCTGAGCGTCAAAATACGAGAGCGCCTCCGCGTAGCCGTCCACATCATTGCGATGCCCGTAAAGCATATCAAAATCCACGAGGTTCACAAAACAGAGTCCCTCAAAATCCTTCTGCAGATATTCCCTGGTCCGCTCAATCCCCTCCGCATTTCCGGAGGTGTACACAAATTCGCTGATTCCCTTTCCCGCGAAGATGTCGTTGATTTTACCGACCGCCGCCACAGTAAGACCCGCATTCTTCAGCACATCAAGCATCGTGTCCGCCGGCGGCTCAAGCGAAAAATCATGTCTGCGCGGCGTGCGCACATAGTCCGGCCAGGCTCCCGTAAACGGGCGCGCGATCACTCTGCCCACGCCCCAGCCGCCGCTGCAGATCGCCCTCGCCTTCCTGCATATTTCATAGAGCTCCTCCACCGGAACAACCTCCTCGTGCGCCGCAATCTGCAGCACGCTGTCCGCGGAGGTATAAACGATCAGATCGCCGCTCTCGCAGTGCTCCCTGCCGTAATCGTGAATGACCTTCGTGCCGGAATACGGCCGGTTGCACAGCACCCCTCTGCCTGTGGCCGCGCGAAGCTTTTCCAGCAGCTCCTCCGGAAATCCGTTCGGAAAGGTCGGCATCGGCTCCGTCGAAACAAGCCCCGCAATCTCCCAGTGCCCCGTGGTCGTGTCCTTCCCTCTGGAGCGCTCGGAAAGCCGGGCCACGACCCCTTCCGGCGCTTCTGCCGGCGCAGCGCCCTTCGCCCGCACTTCCTCTATATTAAAAAAGCCGAGCCGTCCCATGTTCGGCATGGCAAAATGCCTGCCCGTCGAGGCCGCGTACACCGTATTGCTCCCCTCATCCCCATAGGACGCCGCATCCGGCATCTCGCCGATCCCGACACTGTCCAGTACGATCAAAAATACTCTCTTCATGCTCCGACCTCCCTTTCCGGCTGCAATATGTGGATATTCTATGTGTCCAATCATAGTATAGATCGCATCCCTTGTCAAGTCGGCCGCCCTCCCGCAAAGGTCGAATATTATTACAGTTCCGCCTTCTGTTCCCGCGAGGTGCTTTTATGCGTTTTTTCATAAAAACCCGAGAATTTTATGCGCGAAATCGTGTTTTTTACGATTTCCGTGCATCATTTTTGTTGCAGGGAAGCCGAAGGCTGAACTATAACGAATACTGCACGCTTTTATTCGATCGAATTGCCATTCCCTCGGAAGTATGGTATAATACATTATACCAGCGCCGATTCGCGTCCGACCGAAGGGACCGCACCGGAGGTGCGGCGGACATTTTCTCTGGCGAATCATGCGCATCCTCCGGAGGGAAAGCGTATTTATGTGCTTATCATGTCCGGAGGACAGATAACAGGCAAAGTAAGATCAAGAACATGGAGGTAGCGTTTTGAAATCGATCAGATCAAAAATTGTCGTGAGCATTATTTTCTGCGCGCTCCTTTCCTCCCTCACTGTAGGGATCCTGAGCATCCACAGCTCCCGCAATATGTCGAATGACAGCGCGGAGCAGCGCCTGGCTCTGACGTGCAAAAATCAGAGCAGTGAAATCAACGCTGTGATCTCCCGGATACAGCAATCGGTGGACACACTGAGCAGCGTTACCATGAGCCAGCTGGATTTCGAAAAATTCAAAAGCAGTGCCGAATATGTTGCGGAATTCACTGACGAGCGTATGGACGAATTTTTCCGGTTCGGCGAAAATACCGACGGCTCGAGCTGTGTCTACATACGATA
>CAMWWR010000276.1 GCA_947178045.1 uncultured Clostridia bacterium | reverse complement strand
CAGATTTTCCCCGCTGAACGAGTGCGGTGTCTCAGCGCTCTCCAGCGCGCCGACGCCGAAGAAGCCGGCGGCCCGCCCGGCAAGCGGCAGCAGGATGCGGTTCGGCAGCAGGCCCGCCAGCAGAAGGAAGGAGGCCGGAACCGCCAGCAGAATCCGGACCGGCAGGGACAGGTAATTTCCGGCATGCTTTTTCACACGCTCGGACGGCTCGTCGACGAACAGCACGAAAAACAGCTTGAGCATATAGGCCACCGTCATGCCGCCGGAAACGAGAAATACCCACTCGATTACCGAGAGCAGCAGCTCCGCATTTCCTCCGTAAAGCTCCCCGCCCTCCAGGATCGCCTCATGCAGCAGCGTCTTGCTGATATAGCCGGAAAACAGGGGCATTCCTCCGACGGCGAGCGCACCGGCCAGAAAGGCCGCGAGAAAGAAGGGCTTTTTCCTCCCGAAGCCCCGGATCTCTGTCAGATCGAGCGAATGCAGCCTACAGAACACAACGCCGGCAAGCAGAAACAGCACAAGCTTGATAAGCGAGTGGTTGACGGCGTGCAGGAACGAGCCCCTCACCGCCAGCGCATCCCCTCCTGTCAGGTTCACCATGCCGAGCCCGACCAGAATAAAGCCGATCTGCGAAACGGACGAGCAGGCGAGCGTTCTCTTCAGGTCAATGGAGAATACGCCCAGCACCGCGCCGTGAAACATCGTCGCCGTGCCCAGAAGAAGCACGATCCATCCGAAGGTCTTCTCCTGATACAGAATGCTGCCCGAGAGCAGGATCACGCCGAAAATGCCGGCCTTTGTCAGAACGCCTGAGAGCAGGGCGGACGCGGGCGCGGGCGCGACCGGATGCGCCTTCGGCAGCCAGATATGGAGCGGGAACATACCGGCCTTCGCCCCGAAGCCAAACAGCATCAGAAGGCCGGCCGCAAGCAGCATCCCTCTGTCCTGCACTGCTCCGCAGGCCTCCTTCAGCTCATCGATCGCGAGCGTGCCGGTCAGGTGGTACAGTAAAAACAGCCCCATCAGCATGACCATGCCGCCCAGGACGGCCACGGCAAGATAGGTTTCGGCGGCGCGCAGCGCCCCCTTCGTCTCCTCCTGCGCCACCCACACATAAGAGGTGAAGGACATCAGCTCGAAAAACAAAAAGGTCGTCGTCAGGTCGGCGGACAGAAATACGCCCGCCGTTGCGCCGAGCGTCAGAAACGTAAAGCAGTAATAGCGCAGGACATGCTCATGATGCTTCATATACTCTTCGGAAAATACGACCGCGGTCAGCCACATAAAGCTCAGGATCACGAGCCAGACCGCCCGGAAGCCGTCCATCTCAAATGAGAGGCCGAAGCCGCATAATTCCTCGATGCGGCACACAAAGCCCCCGCCGCGAAGCACCGGCACGGCAAAAAGGAGCGCGAGTATAAATTCCGCCGCCGCGAGCAGATCCGCGGCCAGATACAGCGCCCGCTCCCTCCCCTTCCCCCGGAATGCGCACAAAAGCAGCGCCCCGGCAAAGGGGAGCAGAGGAAGTATGGTCAACCATCGATTTTCTGCCATATCCAGAACTCCTTTCCTCTATATCAGCCCGTTCGAAACCCTTGTCAGGAATTCGGTAATGGGCTCCGCAAAAATACCGATCATCAAAACCATCACGGCGAGCACTGCCATCGGAAGCTTCATTCGCCAGGAAGGATCGGATGCACCCGCACTCTTCAAAGCCTCCGGCCTGTCCCCCAGCGCCGCCGGGAAGCAGGCGCGTATCAGAAAGCCGAAAATGTAGACCGCCGTCAGAAGTGCCGAGACAAGCACGGCGGCCACGCCCAGAACCGCGAATTCGCTCCCCTCCGCTATCCCGGCGATGCCGAGATTCCATTTGCTGATAAAGCCGGCCATCGGCGGAATTCCGATCAGTCCAAGACCGGCGGCAAAAAAGCAGGCGGTGACAAACGGCATTTTTCTTCCGATGCCATCCATATCGCGCACATACTCCAGTCCCGTCCGGTGCAGAATCGCCCCGGCACAGTAAAACAGCGTGATCTTGATAAATGCGTGTGCGATCAGATGAAGCAGTCCTCCGGTCATACCCAGGGGCGTCATAAGCGCCGCGCCGAACACGATATAGGAAAGATTGCTGATCGTCGAGTACGCGAGCCTGCGCTTGAGGTGCGGCTCCTTCACGGCGCGCACGGAGCCGTACAGAACCGTCACAGCCGCAAAGCCGAGCACAAGTTTCTGCGCGAAGCTTCCGGCAAGCAGGTCCGTGCCGTAGCTGTAGTATGTGATCCGGATGATGGCGAACGCACCCGATTTGACGACGGCGACGGCGTGCAGCAGCGCGGTCACCGGGGTCGGCGCGATGGAGGCCGACGGCAGCCAGGCATGAAACGGGAAAATCGCTGCTTTCACTCCGAAGCCGAACACGGCAAGGACGTAAACGATGCGCAGCAGATCCTCCTTTCCCTGAATCGCCGAGCCGTCGAACACGCCGCCGAAGGTAAAATTCATCGTATCCCCGAGCCGGTATACGAAAATGAAGCCGATAAAGGCAAACGCCGCGCCGCCAATGGAATAGGTCATGTACTTCCTGCCCGCGGCCACCGCCGTCTTATCCATGCCGTGCATGACGAGGGGCAGCGTGACAAGCGTCAGCATCTCGTAAAACATATACATTGTCATCAGATTTCCGGCAAAGGCGATGCCGAGCGTCACTCCGAAGGTCATCGTGTAAAAGCTGAAAAACGCGTTGTCCTTCTCCGCGTGCTCCATGTACTCGAACGCATACAGCGCCGCAAAGGGCCAGAGGACAGAGATCAGAGCGGCAAACACCATCCCGAGCCCGTCGATATGCAGCATGACGGCAAGCTCGCCCGCCAGATTCAGCAGCACGAAGTCCTCGCTCGGCCGGTGAAGGATCATCCACACGGCAAGGACGGAGGTCAGCGCCGTTACCAGCTCCACATAAATATTTCTTGCCCTCCTGCTCCGAAAGCCAAACAGAGGCAGAAGCGCCCCCGCCACGATCGGGAAAATGATGGGCAGCAATATAACATATTTCGACATGGCAGCCTCCCTAATTCAACACTGCGCGGCAGATCGCTTCCAGGAAACGCATAAGTCCGCCGGGAAAGATGCCGAAGCCGACGGCAAACACGGCCAGCACGGCCGGCGGTATCAGCATGGGCAGTGTTGCCTCCCGCTCCGGCGCAGCGGAATGCTCCTCCTCCCCGGCTCCGCCCGGGAAAAAGCCCTTCACCGTGATCGTCAGCAGGTAGGCCGCGGTAAATACCGCACTGATAAGCAGAATCACCGGCCCAAGCCAGGAAAGCACCGACGGCGCGCCCTCCAGCGAGCCCTGCGCCAGATACCATTTGCTCAGGAACGCGGAGGTCGGCGGTATCCCGATCAGGGTGAGCGACGCAAACGTAAAGATCCAGGTCGTCACCGGAAGTCGTTTTCCGATCCCCTCCAGCTCGCCGGCGCGCGTATGCCCCGTTTCATGAATGAATGTCCCCGCACACAGAAAGAGCGTATTCTTTGCAATGGAATGGAATACCACATGCAGCAGAGCCCCGAGAAGCGCCGTCCTGTTCAGCACAAATATACCGAAAAGTGCATACGAGACCTGCCCGATCGTCGAATAGGCGAGCCTTCGCTTCAGCAGCTGCTCCCTGGACGCAAGCACCGAGCCGATCAGCACCGTGACAAGCGCCAGCCCGCAC
>CAMWWR010000275.1 GCA_947178045.1 uncultured Clostridia bacterium | reverse complement strand
TCATGTGACCGCGGAGCGGATCAAAAAATACTATCCTCTCGACCTGAACAAAATGTGCGGCAATTTGAACCTGCACCTGTCCGACCTGGTCGGAGAGATCATCATCGGGCCGACCTCCTCCCAGTCCCTCCCGATCCTGCAGGACTATCTGACGGACTGCGGGCTGAATTTCCTGAAGGATAAAATATGCCTGTCGGAATGCCCGCTGAGGAAGCCGCGCCTATGACTCTGCCCTGTATTGTTCTCCCTGCTTCTGCTGCCCTTGCAGCGAAAATCCCATGCGCATTTGCGGCACGATCGAGTAGAGGAACGCTTTTCTCAGCTATTCGCCGCACCGCCAATGCGCCGCTTTCGCGGCATGATTCGTCTGCATCGGCGTGCGCATAAAACAAAACGGGGGCCCGGCTAACCGGACTCCCGTTTCTGACTACGGCTGCTCACACACAGCCGCGGATTTCCCAATTATATATACAGTTTTGTTCCTGCAGACACCCGTGCATTTCATCCGCACGGACTCCCTGCACGTTCCATCCGCCGCGGAGGCTCTGCGCTTCCGCCCTTGCTTCGGCCTCTTCGCCAGGACCCTGCTCCGCCATTCTGCTTCGAATTCATCGCCGCGGAGGCCCCGGCTTTCTCCGCCGTTCCTACTTCGCCGACGTAACCGACGTGATATGCGGGTTCACGCCCTCATACCAGTACAGGAAGCCCTCCATGTCGATCTTGTCGCCGACCTTCAGCGCCTTGACCGCCTTGTAGACATCCGTATCCTTATCGCACAGGTAGGACTCCACCGTGAAAGTGTAGGTCTTTCCGTCCACGGACACGTCAAAATACAGGTCGTCGCCCTCCTGGCCGGAGCCGTTCCATTTGTAGAGGAAGGCAACCTCGTTGCCGTCCGCATCCTGCTTCGCCTCGACCGTCATCCCCTTGAAGGAAACAAACTCATTCTGATGCTTGATAAGCTCATCCGTATTCGCAAGCAGGGATGTAACGTCCCGCGCCTCTGCGGTATAGCTTCCCTTTTCGATCTCGAAGGTCGCATCTATGATCTCTATCTCACCGGACCATTCTGTCTTGACGCCGCTCACCTTGATCTTTGTACCCTTCGTCAGCTTCGCGTAGTCACTCTCGGAGCACGCCATCTCATACGCAAAATAAGCGCCGTCCTTGTCCTGCAGATAAACGGTGGCCTTATTGTCCCACCATGCCTGCTTCGCCTGCACATAGGCCTCGATCACGACCTTCGAATCCTTTGCCGCCGCATTGTATTCCTCCCAGGTCATAACGCCCTCAGACTTTTTGTCCTCATCATTCTTCGAGCCGCAGCCCGCACCGGCGAATGCCAGCGTGAATGCCAGTAACAGTAATGCAAATTTTTTCATATTTCCTCCTGTTCCGCCGCCAAAGCGGCATTTCAATCCCGGAAAGTCCCTGCCCCCGCGGCGGCATACGACCGGTTCCGATCGCTCCTGCGCGGCGCGGACCTGTCCGCTCCTCTTTCCTGCTTCCCGTACTCTGCCGGAAACATTGAGATTATTATACATGAAATCGACAGGAAATCAAGAGCGATATTTGATATGTCCCGTTTTATTTTGCTCTTTTTGTTTTCACCGCCCGGAAAACAACGTACGAGAGCATCAGCAGCCACGCACCGGCCAGCGCGGACAACAGAAAAACAGCGGTTCCCGGCAGCCTGCCCAGCTCCGCCTTTCCGCTCACCTGCCGGCCGCTGCTGCCGATCTGGTCAAGGCGGTACAGCGAGATAATGTCGCTGTAGAGGTGTTCCATGTACGCCTCATCGACCGTCTCCTTGCGCCGGACGGATTTGACCGTGTTCTCGATCAGCTGCCCCGCGGCGTCGCGCAGCGAGGCCGAGCCGTTGAAAACAGGCGTGACGAAGGTATTGCCGACATTGTCCAGCAGCAGCCGGGACGCCTCGATCTTAATGCGGTAGTGCAGGTCGCCGTCCTCGCCGCACCGTTCCAGATAATCCAGATACTCCGCCGAATCCTGCGCCTTCCTCGTCACAGGCACATAGCCCTCCGTCTGCGCGTAGGCAATCTGCACCCTGTTCGTCAGAAGATACTGCGCAAACAGCCAGGAAGCCAGTACCTCGCCCGGATCCGCCTTGTTGAAAATGCAGACGGACGGCCCCTGCGATATCATTTTCGGATGCTCCGGATCAAACTGCGGAATCGGCATGACCGCCGTCTCGAACTTCACGACCGCATCCTCGCTGATATCGGAAAGCGGCGCTTCCGAGCCCATCCAGGTCGCGCCGGCCGTGGAATCGACCGCAAAAATGCACTGACCCGCGTTCAGAAAATTGGCCGGGTAGCTGGAAATCTTAAAGGTGGAAAATGCCCCGTTCGCGACATGCCCCGCGATCGCGAGCAAAAGCTCCTTCGTCGTATCACTGAACAAAAGCAGCTCGCCGTCGTCGGTGGAATATCCGGCATCCTTCTGCCGCAGCATCTGGATCATCATATTGTCGGTCGACTTGTAAATAAACGGGATCATGACCTTCTGTCCGTTGACAAGGAAATTCCCGTCCGCATCCTTTGCCGTCGCCGCCTCGGACACCTCCCACACAAAATCCCAGGTCAGCTCCTCGGGAAGCTGAAAGCCCAGCGCCTCGACGTACGTTTTATTGATGTAGCATGCCTCCGTCGAGCGCATGTACGGAATCGCGTAGTAATGCCCGCCGAAGGCGCATTCCTCCAAAAACTGCGGGACAATCTCCTCCGCCGCCGGAGAATCAAACCGCACCTCGCTGCCGCCAAGCCCGTATTTTTCATCCGCGAACAGCTCCTCCAGCGGGACGACGAGATTTTTTCCCGTCAGATAGGTCGCGATATGGTCTGGGTAGGTAATGCAGACGTTCGGCGTCGTATTGGTGGCAATGTTGGTGATAACATCGTTGTAGATCCTGCCGTAATCGGTGTACAGGCGCAGGTTTACGCGGACATTCGGATAGAGCGTCTGGAAATCGGCGATCGCCTGTTCATAAATCATGGTCTGAGCCCTGTTGGTGTCGTTCTTTGCCCAGAAGGTGAGCTCATACTGTTTGCCGGAATCAAAGCTCTCCGGAATCTCAAACTCCGCCAGCCCTTCTCTGCCATGGCAGCCGGTGAGCAGAAGCGCCGCGCAGGCCGCGAAAACCGTGCCGATGCGCCGGCAGACTGCACGAAGCCCTGCACGCTCTGCCGCCGCACCGTTCCCGCCGGCCGCCGCATTCTCCCGGCGCTCCGCCGCCATATCCTGCCGACTTTCCGCCGTGCCTTTCACGCACTCCTTCCTCCTTCTCAGACATTCCTCCATGCTTCTTATGCACTGCGCTATCTTCCTGCAGCAGCTCGGCCTGCCGTTTTCTCCTTTATGCTTCCTGCTCATCCCTTCGTCCCCCCTCTCGATACGCCCTCCATGATCTTTTTGCGGAACGCGAGGAACAGGACGATGAGCGGCACGGAAATCACCACGACCGCCGCCATCATCGCCGGGATATTCTCCCGCCCGAAGCCCTTCTCCCGGATTTCCTGAATGCCGTTGGACACAAGATAATAGTCCTCGTCGTCCGTGATCAGCCGCGGCCATACATAAGAATTCCAGCATTCAATCACCTTGAGAATCGTGATCGTGACGAGCGTCGGCTTCGCAATCGGCAGCATTACCCGGAGCAGATACTTCAGGTCGGAGGTACCGTCCACCTTCGCCGCATAATACAGATTGTCC
>CAMWWR010000274.1 GCA_947178045.1 uncultured Clostridia bacterium | reverse complement strand
ACCGGGAGGCGAGCTCCGTGGGTGTCCGGACAGTCTGGGATCCTGCACATCATCGGTATGATTGGCGTGGACGGCGCGCGCTACCGCTCGAAGGAATTTGCAGGCGACGGCGTGGCGGCGCTCTCGATGGACGACCGTTTCACCATTGCGAATATGGCAATCGAAGCCGGTGCAAAAAACGGTATTTTTCCGGTGGACGAGAAGACGATCGAGTACATGAAGGAGCATTCGACAAAGCCTTACCGGATATTTGAGGCGGATGAGGACGCTGTCTACGATGAGACCTACACGATCGATCTGAGCACGCTCGAGCCGACCGTCGCGTTCCCGCATCTTCCGGAGAACACGAAAACGGTGCGGGAGAGCGGCGAGGTGCGGATCGACCAGGTGGTGATCGGCTCCTGCACGAACGGCCGCATCAGCGATATGCGGGCGGCAGCAGCCGTGCTTGCGGGCCGCAGGGTAGCGGAGGGAGTGCGGGCCATTGTGATCCCGGCGACGCAGGCGATCTATCTTCAGGCGATGGAGGAGGGACTTCTGAAAACCTTTATCGAGGCAGGCTGCATCGTGAGCACGCCGACCTGCGGGCCGTGCCTCGGCGGGCACATGGGGATTCTGGCGGCGGGAGAGCGCGCGGTCTCCACGACGAACCGCAATTTCGTCGGGCGCATGGGGCACACGGAATCGGAGGTCTATCTCGCGAGCCCGGCGGTTGCCGCGGCGAGCGCCGTGACCGGCAAAATCAGCGAGCCGTCGGAGCTGGGGCTTTAGGACAGAGCGGGGAGGTATAATTGAATGAAAGCGTTTGGTACAGTACACAAATACGGAGACAATGTGGACACGGATGTTATTATTCCGGCGAGATATCTGAATTCCTCCGATCCGAAGGAGCTGGCGAAAAAATGTATGGAGGATATTGACGCCGATTTTGTCAACCGCGTGAAGCCGGGCGACATAATGGTGGCAAATAAAAATTTTGGCTGCGGCTCCTCGAGGGAGCACGCTCCGATCGCCATCAAGGCGTCGGGGATCTCCTGCGTGATCGCGGAGACCTTTGCCAGAATCTTTTACCGCAATGCGATCAATATCGGACTTCCGATCATTGAGTGCCCGGAGGCGGCGGTATCAATCCAGGCGGGGGATCAGGTGGAGATTGACTTTGATTCGGGCATGATCTACGACCGCACGACGGGCAAGGAGTTCAAGGGGCAGGCGTTTCCGGAATTTATGCAGAAGATTATTCAGGCGGAAGGGCTCATGAACTATATCAATCTGAAAAATAAGTAAGAAGCTTGTGGAAAATCGGATAAGGATATGGTATAATGGAACCAGTCATTATACCAGCGCCGATTCGCGTCCGACCAGCGGGCGGGCAAATACATCAGCGGACCGTGCGCATCTGCCGGAGGCATCATGTCCGGAGGAAATGTTATAATGGAGTCCCGGGGGCCTGCGGCCGGCCGGGACTTTGTATCATCCGTCCGGAAATCACCGGCCGGGGGAAAAATACTTTATAGAAAGGGATATGGATCGATGAAGAGCTTAAAGTCAAAGGTGATCGTACCTCTTCTGCTGATCGTGGCGGTCAGCATCGTTTCCTCCTTCCTGAGCATGTCGTGCCTGAAGTATCTCGGGAATGCCGGAAAGGGAATCGCAGCTCAGAATGTGCCGGTGATCATTTCGCTGGACGCAATGTCGGCGCAGCTCCAGGAGATGCAGCAGCTTCTGCTCAACCACAGCATTATGAATACGAAGGAGGATAAGCAGAGAGTCGAGGAGAAGATCAATATCGCTGTTGCAACGCTGAAGGCGTACATAAAGCAGTACGGCGAGATCGGGGATGAGGCTGCCCATCGGGAGCTGGTTGCCATCGAGGAGGAGTATCTGCAGAAGTTCAGCGAGACAATGCAGCTGAGTACCATGAACAATACGAGAGAAGTCGCGGCGCGGGTGAACGGCGTTCTGGCTGATATTTTCGACAGGCTGGACCAGAAGGTGGGGGCGATGATCGCCAAGGAACAGGAGAATGTCGGCCTTGCCATGGGAGAGCAGAATGAGATCTACGACAATGCCGTCGCGCTGCTGTACGGTATGATGGCGGTCATGATCATTATTGTGGTGGCGAGTATCACCATTGTCACCCGCACACTTATCATGCCGACCATCGCATACGAGCGGAAGCTCAGAAACATCATCACCAAGATCGACCAGAAGAGCGGCGACCTGACGGAGCGCATTCCGATACGCACGGGGGACGAGGTCGGAAGGCTTGTGCGCGGCGTGAACCTTTTTATCATGACGCTGCAGAAGATTATGGGAAATATTGTCTCCTCGGCCGGCGAGCTGGATCGGGCGTTTTCCAGCGTCAATGAGAGCATATCCAAGGCGAATGAGGATTCGAGCGATATTTCTGCTTCCGCGCAGGAGATTGCGGCCACCATGGACAATATTACCACGACGGTCAACGATATGAACGGTCAGGCCGGTTCGGTCGGTGAGAATGTCGGCCGCGTGGCGGAAGTCACCCGGGAGATCCAGCACAACACCACACAGATGAAGCTGCGCGCCGAACAGATGGAGAAATCAGCGGTCGAGAACAAGAACCAGGCGACCGAGATGGTGCGAAGCATTATGGAGCGGCTGAATAAGGCGATCGAGAACAGCAGAAGCGTGGACAGCGTCAACGAGCTGACGAACGAGATTCTGGACATTTCCACACAGACCAATCTGCTTGCGCTGAATGCGTCGATCGAGGCCGCGCGGGCGGGGGATATCGGACGCGGCTTTGCGGTCGTGGCGGATGAGATCCGTCAGCTGGCCGACAGTAGCCGCGAGACGGCAAACAAGATTCAGAAAATCAACAGCATCGTGATCAGCTCCGTGAGTGAGCTGAATGCGAACGCAAACGAGATTATGCGCTATATTTCGGATACGATCCTGCCGGATTACGACAGCCATGCGGTTGAGGGCAGGCAGTACCGCGAGGAGGCGGATCAGGTCAGCGGGGCGATGGACGACTGCCTTGGCAGAATGGACAGCCTGAACTCCATGATTACAAATATGGTAAAGCAGATGAGCAGTATCGCGGAGGCGGTGGAAGAGTGCAACCAGGGCATCAGCCTTTCCGCGGGCAGTACGGCAAGTCTTGTCGAGCAGATTAACCAGGTGTACGGGAATGTGGAATCCAGCGCTCAGATTGTCCGGAATCTGAATCAGCAGTCGGATGCCTTCGCAAAGCTGTGAGGCGGGGAAGGACGGAGCAAAATGCCGTTTTGCGGTATGGAGTCCATGCAGTAAATGCCGCTTGCGCGGCGGAATGAGAGGAAATATGAGAAAGAAGATATTATCTGCAATATTTGCTGCCCTGCTGGCATTCGCACCGGTGGTCAGCGCGTCGGCCGCAGCGCTCCCGGAGCCGGGCGACTCCGTAGAGAATCCGGGGGATGCCGAGCCGGGAACGGAGGATACGGATACCGCGCCGGATGCGGAAGACGGAACCGGTGAGCCGGGAGCAGGGGATGCGGATATCGCACCGGGTGCAGAAGACGGAACCGGTGAGCCGGGAGCGGAGGATGCAGATATCGCTACGGACACGGAAGGCGGGGATGCCGCGCCGGAGGGAAGCGGGGAAGAGGCCAATCCGGGCGAAAGCTTTGCGGTCAATCCGAATAATTACGTCGATGTCGATGTGATTGACCTGTCCCTTCACGGTCAGGAAACCGGGGAGTTTAC
>CAMWWR010000273.1 GCA_947178045.1 uncultured Clostridia bacterium | reverse complement strand
GCTCCGTCTTCTTTGTCGCCCCGTCGTACTCTCTGGTATCCTCCCTGCCGGCAATCTGCATGTTGAAGGTTTTGACCGCAAGCAGAAAAAACACGGCAAGAAAAACAAGCAGTGTCGGGATTGTCCGGTTATTCAGGACGCGTTTCAGTTTTTCTATAAAAATATCAAGCAATTAATCTTTCTCCTTATTTTCCAAACGTAAAAACAACAGGTGAACCATCAGAAACAGCTTGTAAAACAAAATTGCCGCAAACGCCGTATAAATGACGCGCGGTATCGTGACATGTGCAAAATAATATCCGAAATTGAACTTTCCCCGCAGCATCAGCATAAAAATATAGTACAGGATACTGTAGACCAGCTCGCTGACGGCCACCATGCCGAGCGGCATAAGGTAGTCCGTTTTGTCAAAAATTTTGAACGCATATCCGTTAAAATACCCGATCAGCATGTAAAAGGCTGCAAACAGGCCAATGACCTCGCCGATGCAGAGATCCATCAGCAGCCCGGACAGAAATCCGGTCAGCAGCCCCGCGTTCTGCCCCTTGAAAAAGGCGGTGGAGACGACCAGGATCAGAAGCACGTCCGGCACCACGCCCGCCAGCTCAAACCATGAAAATACTGAGCTCTGCAGCAGATAGCATATCAAAATTTCAAGCAGTACAACGATACAGCGAATCACAAAATTACCTCATTCATTTTCCTCATTGCTCTCCATCTGCTCCTTGAGCGTTGTGATAATCAGGACATTCTCGATATGCTCAAAATCCGCCACCGGCATCAGGCGCGCCTGCCGGGCCATGTTGCTCGCGTCGATCTCGATATCCTGCACATATCCGATCAGGATTCCCGGCAGATATTTGTCGCTGATATGGGAAGTAACGATCTCAAAATTTTCCTCAATCTCAGCGTGCAGGCTTATGCCCTCCACCCGGATAAAGCCGTCGTCCATAAGCTCAAGGTCGCCGTGCACGATACAGGTGTCGGAGGTTTTCAGAAACATCCCGCTCACATAGCTCGTATCATCGATGATCGCGCGTATTCTGGAATAATTTTTTCCGACCTCCGTCACAATGCCGATCAGCCCGTCGCCCGCGATAACATTCATATCCTTGCGTATGCCGTCCTGCGAGCCCTTGTTCACAACGAACGAGCTGTAATAGCTGTTGGAGTCCTTGCTGATGACGCGCGCCGCCACCATCGGATAATCCGAATATTTCTGTCCCACCTCATACAACTCCCGGAGCGCCGCCAGCTCATAGCCGTCGGACACCAGGACGCTGTTCTGCGTTTTGAGGTTTTCCAGCTCCGCGCGCAGCTTTTCGTTCTCCTCCTGCAGCGTCTGCTTGCTCTCGAACAGCTCCACCTGCTCCGCAAACCATGAGCCGATCGTATTGATGCCGTTCTGCATCGGCGTGATCAGGTTTCCGATGCTTGTCTTGAACGGAAGGAGGCTGTCCCTGTACTGGTAGGAAATATAGATCAGCATCGCGCAGAGAAAAAGCAGCGCGTACAGCAGATATTTCGGGCGGAAGGACAGCTTTATTTTCTTTTTGCGCCTCATGCTTCCTCTCATTCTCAGCCGCCGTAGTAGGTCTGCTTTAAGGTGAGCGCGAGGGAGGACAGCTTATTGTTCTCGATGATGCGCCCCAGCCCCTTGACTACGGTGTTGGCCGGATCCTCACAGATATTGATGTCCAGCTCGGTCTCCTGCGCCATCAGGCGGTCAAGCTCAAAAATACCGGCGGAGCCGCCCGTGAGATAGACGCCGGAATCGATGATGTCCGACGAGATCTCCGGCGGCGTCTTTTCCAGAATAATGCGGACCGCGTCGATAATGCTGTGCATGTACTCGGAAATCGTCTCATACACAAAGCTTGCCGTTATCTCGCGCTCAATCGGCAGGCCCGACAGCACGTCGCGGCCGTACACGCGGATCGTGCGCTCCTCCTTCGGAGGAAGCGCGCAGCCGAGCTCCTTTTTAATCGTCTCGGCCGTCTTCTGACCGATGATAAGATTATATGTTTTTTTCACATTCAGAATGATCGCCTCATCCACTTTGTTGCCGCCCACCGGGATCAGCTTGCTGAGCACAATGCCGCCGAGCGAGATGATGGAGACCTCCGTCGTATCCGCGCCGATGTCGACGATCATCACGCCCCTGGCCGTCATGACGTCCAGCTCTGCGCCGAGCGCGTCCGCGATCGGCTTCTCCACAATGCGCACCTTTTTCGCCTTGGCGTTCGAGCTCGCGACAAGATCAAAGAACGCGCGCTTTTCCACCTCGGTAATATCCGTCGGGGCTGCGACCAGAAACTCCGCGCCCGTTATCTTTCCGTACTTTTTTGAGATCTTGTCGAACGCAAGATTCAGCAGCGAGAGCATATTGGCGATATCCGCAATCACTCCGCTCCTGACCGGGTAATCGACCAGAATATTTGACGGCGCTTTTCCGTACATCTCGTACGCCTCGTCCCCGATGGCGATCACCTGGGTGCCGTTCGCCACCGCGATAATATTCTTTGCGTCAAAAATCACGCCTTCATTCTTTTTGTATATTTTAATCGTGCTTGTACCGAAATCAATCCCCAATACTTTGCCTGACATTTTTTCCTCCATTCCTTCCTGCCGACTGGCTGTCTTCCTGCCCTGAGTCCCGCTCCCCGGGATTCTGGCCCTAAAACGGCGCGCAGCCGCTCTCTTTAAAGCTGAAATAGCGGTTGTCCCCGATGATGATATGGTCCAGAAGGCTGATTTCCAGAAGCCTTCCGGCCTGCGCGATCCTCGAGGTGATCGCTATGTCCTCCCGGCTTGCCGTCGGGTCTCCGCTTGGATGATTGTGGACCAGGATGATATTCACCGCATTTCGTTTCACCGCTTCAATAAAAATCTCCCTCGGCGAAAGCAGGGAGGAGTTTACCGTCCCGACCGTGAGCAGCTTGTCCCCGAGAAAAATACATTTCGTGTTGAAAAACAGCACATGGACCTGCTCCACCGTCAGAAACCTCAGCTTCTGCATGTAATAATCGGCGATTGCGCCGGGCTCCGTGAACACGGGCTTTTTCCGGAAGCTCATCCCCGACAGGCGCTTCGCCAGCTCAAGGATCGCCATCAGCTTGATCGCCTTCACCCTTCCGATGCCGCGCAGAGCGGTCAGCTCCTGGTACGACATTCCGGCCAGTCCCAAAAGGCTCTGCTCCGGGTTCTGCAGCAGGATCCGCTGCGCCAGCTCGACCGCCGATTCTCTCCTCGTGCCGGTCTGCAGGACGATCGCTAAAAGCTCTGCCTCCGAAAGCGCGGACGTTCCGTGGCGCTCGCATTTCTCGTATGGCCGCTCCGACACCGGCATATCCTTCATCCTGTGTCTTTCCTCGATTTGTTTGATTTCCATAAGTATGATCCTTTCCTTCTCTCCAGAAAGCCAGAAAGGATACCGACGCTACAGCCTGCGGTATACAAAAATGGAAATAATGACGCCGATGATACTGGCGATCGTAATTTTGATGGAAAGGCCGAAATGTATGACGATCATGCCGAGATTGAGCGTCAGATAACCGCTTTCCCCGGAGCCAAGACCAAACTCCTGCCCGTAATTCAGCCAGGAAAGCCAGGAAACGTCGCGGGCCAGATATCCCAGAAAGCCTCCGATCACAATTCCGGCTAAAATTAAAAGCAGCAAAGCCCATGTTTTTTTACCAGCATCTCGTGCCATACATTCTTCTCCTTCTTCCATAATCTATATGATTC
>CAMWWR010000272.1 GCA_947178045.1 uncultured Clostridia bacterium | reverse complement strand
TTCACGGGCTGAACGACGAGCTGTCCTACTCGCTGCCGCGGGAGAGCAAATTCAAAATTTATATCAGCGCGCTGACCCAGCTAAACATCGACGAGCACAACCGCATTCCGACGACGGACGGGCGGCTGATCCGGCGTATTGTGCGCGACGCGCGGGTGCGCGGCACGGCGGCGAAGGATACCATCGCCATGTGGCCGTCGGTGCGCCGGGGTGAGGAGGAAAACATCTTCCCATTCCAGGAGGACGCGGACTGCATGTTCAACTCCGCGCTTATCTATGAGCTGTCGGTGCTCAGGCAGTTCGCGGAGCCGCTGCTGTTCGGAATCGACCGAAGTTGTCCAGAGTATACCGAGGCGAAGCGCCTGCTGAAATTCCTGAATTATTTCCTCGGGGTCAGCAGCGAAAAGATTCCGGCGAACTCGATTCTGCGGGAGTTCGTGGGGGGAAGCTGCTTTAAGGTGTGAAAATGCGGTATCGCGCAGAAAGCTGAGATGTGAAAAAAGAGCGGCCTTGCGCGGCGATTTTGCGGCTTGAGTTTCCCCATTTTACATTTCGGGTGTACGGGAACTGCTTCTTTCTGCACGGACACGCTTTCGCTTGGAAAAAACGCAGCGGACACTAAGAAATTTTCGGCGCTAAAGCTTGAAAATTTCAAGTGCCGGCGTTTTTTAACATTCCTTTGCAGAAAGAACAGTTCCTTCCGACCCGAAATATAAAATGGGGAAACTCAAGTTTTGCGGTGATTGACAAAACGGCGCGGGTCATGGTAGAATATATCCCTGCGAGCAGCACAGATGGCCGCGCCGAAAGGTGAGGAAAGTCCGGGCTTCACAGGGCAGGGTGCCGGATAACGTCCGGTGGGGGCGACCCCAAGGCCAGTGCAACAGAAAAGAAACCGCCGGAATGAAGCGCAGCCGCGGCAGAGCGGGCATTCCGGTAAGGGTGGAATGGCGGTGTAAGAGACCACCGCTTTCCTGGTAACAGGGAAGGCTGTGTAAACCCCACTCGAAGCAAGACCAAAAGATACCTCAGGGTAGGGGGAGCGATACGGCGGCCCGTCGTGCTTCCCGGTAGGTCGCGTTCTGCCGCAGGGCAGAGGAGCTGCGCGGTGACGCGCAGTCAAGAAAGATGGTCATCGAATACAGAACCCGGCTTATAGTGCTGCTCGCACTGCAAGGCGGTCTCGAACAAGATAACCAGCGCGGTGAAGAGCGGCATTTATGTAACCGCCATCATGACATACCGAGCGAAGGGACGGGGAGTATGGATCACGGGCTCCACCGGTTGCACGGACAAGGAAAATGAAATTCAATAAAAGAGCAGCGAAAACCGGGGCTGCCGCGGAGGGCTTTACCGCCCCGCGGCAGCCCCGGTCATGCGGAGGCATGCAGCGGACCTTCGTGCGGAGAATGTTCCGGCCCGCTGCACTATTTTGAAGCATTTTTGTAAGAAATTATTAAAGATTTCGAGACCGCGATATAGTATAATGTCGGCAGACATTATACCGCGCCGGCTCGCGTCCGACCAAGGGGAGGAAAATACCTTGGCGAGCCGTGCGCATGCCCCGCAGGGAATCATGTCCGAAAGACATGATGTAATGTCGGCAGACATTATACTGAGAAAGGAAAGGAAATGGAACAGACAGGGATTCTTGTGGTCGACGATGATAAGGAGATTGCGGAGCTGGTGGAGATCCATCTGGCGGCGGACGGATTCCGCGTGTGGAAGGCGTACAATGCGAAGGACGGGCTGAGGCTGCTGGAGACGGAAAAAATCAAGCTGGCGATCCTGGATATTATGATGCCCGGAACGGACGGAATCGAGCTGTGCCAGAGAATCCGTGAGAAGAGCAACATTCCGATCATCATGCTCAGCGCAAGGTCGAGCGACCTGGACAAAATACTGGGGCTCGGAAACGGGGCGGACGATTATGTGTCGAAGCCGTTCAACCCGCTGGAGCTCACCGCGCGGGTGAAATCCCAGCTGCGGCGCTATGTAAATCTGAATCCGGGCGCGGTAAAGCAGGACGCCGAGCGCGAGGTGTCCGTACGGAATCTCACGATGAACCGCGAGACGCGCGCCGTGATTTCCTACGGCAGGGAGGTCAAGCTGACGCCGATCGAATTTGACATTCTCTATCTGCTCGCGTCCAATCCGGGCAAGGTTTTTTCGACCGATGAAATTTTTGAGCGGGTCTGGAACGAGAAAATGTACGAGGCGAACAACACGGTTATGGTGCACATTCGCCGTCTGCGGGAAAAAATCGAGATGGATCCGAAAAATGCGGAGATCATCAAGACGGTATGGGGAGTAGGGTATCGCATTGAAAAGTAGGGCCGACAATAAAAAATATTACAGCATCCGTCTTCAGATCGTCATGTACTGCTTTGTCAGTGTTGCGCTGGCCGCGGTCACCATGCTTGTGCTGAGTATGGCCTTTTACGGGGTATATATTCTTGTCCAGGGGGACGGGAACGCGGACAGGGCCGGCAGCACGGCGGGCAATTACAAGCCCGTGCCTACCTGGTATCCGGACAGCTATTATTCGGGCAGCATCCCGCAGCCGGAGGGGGCGTCCGGCGGGACGGAAAACAGCGGGCGGGCGGAGCTGCCGGCCGCTGACAGAGGCGATGAGTCCGGAGCGGGGCTGCTGCCCTTCCGGCTGGGGGAGCGGGCAGGGATGAAGAGGAGCACGGCCATCGTGCTGACGGTGCTGGGAATGGGCGGCCTTCTGGTTTTCTTCCTGCTGTATTTTCTGGCATTGACGAAAAAGCTCAGCGACTATCTGGGCGAGATTGCGGGGGGCATCCGCTGTTTTTCCGCCGGAAAATTTGAGACGAGAATCGCGCTGCGCCAGTCGAATGAGCTGACGCAGATCGCGGACAGCTTCAACCAGATGGCGGAGGAGCTGGAATATACGGTGCAGGAGGAGCGCAGGGCGGAGAACGAAAAGTCGGAGATTATCACGAGCATCGCGCATGATCTGAGGACGCCGCTGACCTCCGTGATCGGATATCTTGAGCTGGTGGCGGAGAGGGATCTGACGGCGGAGACAAGGGCGCATTATATCTCTGTCGCGTACCGCAAGGCGAAGCGTCTGCAACGCCTGACCGACGATCTGTTCAGCTATATCAAGTACGGTTCCGAGCAGGTGCCGCTGGAGCTGTCCAGGCTGGATGCGGCAAAGCTCGTCGAGCAGATGATCGAGGAATTTTATCCGAGCATTCAGGAAAACAATCTGGAGCTCACGCTGGAAAAAAAGGTCGGGCAGGCCTGGGTCGAGGCGGACGGGATGCTGCTGGCCAGGGCCTTTGCCAATCTTCTGGGCAACGCGATCAAGTACGGCAGGGACGGAAAGCTTCTGCAGGTGCTTGTGGAGCAGGAACAGGATAAGGTGCGGATTCATATTATCAATTACGGGGAAGTCATTCCGAACAGGGATCTGGCGAATATTTTTGAGCGGTTTTACCGGGTCGATTCCTCCAGAACCGAGGAGCAGGGGGGGACCGGACTCGGGCTGGCGATCGCGAAAAATATTATCGAGCTGCATCGCGGGAGCATCGGGGTGAAGAGTGATTTCGGCGGGACGGAGTTCACGGTGGAGCTTCCCGCAGCCGCCTCCTGAGATCAGGGGCGGAATAAAAGCTATTTGTGCAACCTGTACAAAGAGGCCGGGAGCGATCGCGGCGACGGGAGGCGGGAGCGTATGCGTAGTCGGAAAAAATGGTTGAAATACAGGGGGGCAGC
>CAMWWR010000271.1 GCA_947178045.1 uncultured Clostridia bacterium | reverse complement strand
CGGACTGGTGCGCGAGCATGCGGGGCGCTATCCGCATGAGTTTTCCGGCGGGCAGCGGCAGCGTATCGGCGTGGCGCGCGCCATCATTATGAATCCGGAGCTGATTATCGCGGATGAGCCGGTTTCCGCGCTCGATGTGTCCATTCAGGCGCAGGTGATCAACCTGCTGAATGAGCTGCGCGAAAAGATGGGGCTGACGATCCTCTTCGTCGCCCACGACCTTTCCGTCGTCAAGTATTTTTCGGATCGGATCGGCGTTATGTATTTCGGAAAGATGGTGGAGCTCACGACCTCCGACGAGTTATTTGCACATCCGCTGCACCCGTACACGCGCTCCCTTTTGTCGGCGATTCCGCTGCCGGATCCGGAGTATGAGAAGAAGCGTAAAAGGATCACTTATGTTCCGCTGCGCGACCACGATTATTCCAAAGAGCAGCCGACCATGCGCGAGGTGGCTCCGGGGCATTTCGTCATGTGCAATCAGGAAGAGTTCGATAAGTATCAGCAGATGCTGAAGGAGAGCTGATTTCCATGAAAAAATACCTTATCCAGGGCGGAATCGGCATCGGACTGTCGGTGCTGCTCGCCTTCTGGCGCTTTTCGGGCTGGGAGCCGTGCTCTGCAAATTTTCTGCGTGCGGCCAGCGACGGCTTTGTGGTTGTCGGTTTTCTGTACCTTGCCGTGGCGGCGCTGAGGAAGGTTTCGTCCACCGGGTTTTTTGATATTTTTTCATACGGGCTTCGGGAGGGTGTTGAGTTCCTGATTCCCGGAATGAGGAAGGAGGCATCGTCCTTCTACGACTATAAGGAGGAGAAGGCGGAAAAACGCAGCCAGAAGGAAGAGAGAGCGGGAAAGCGTGCGATACTGTTCACCGGAATTTCCCTGTTCGCTCTCGGGGTGATTTTTACCGGGCTGTATTATGCGGTCCTCTGACAGGTTATGTAAAGGAAACGCTGATTAAAGCGTTTCCTTAGGAATAAAGGAAAGTGAGAAAACAGCGCCCGGCTGACGGGATTTTTGTCAGTCGGGCGCTTGTGCGTTTTGCGGGCTTTGCTTCAGTGTCCGTCCCGCTTCTGTCCGCTTGGATTTTTCGGTGTGGCCGGAAGCTCGGCGGAGAGGACGCTGGCGCGCTTGACGGCACCTGCGCCAAAGCGCTCGCGGATGGCGTCGATGGCCTTGTCGAGCTTTTCCTGCTTTTGATTTTCCTCTGATGGGAACAGCGAGAGCTGCTCGTATTCGGGCTCGTCCAGCTTAGTGACCCGGACGCCGAGCAGGCGCAGCGGCGCTCCGTCCCAGAGCTCGCGAAGCAGTCTTACGGAGGTGTCGTAGATCATGCTTGTGGAGCAGGTGGGGGAGGGCAGCGTCAGCTGATGGGAGGAATTGCGGAAATCAGCATCCCTTCGCTCCACCGTGACGCAGCTGCATTTGTGGCCGGATTTTCGCAGCCGCGCGCCCACGGTTTCGGACAGGAGCAGCAGAATCTGGCACGCATCCTCAAAATTCGTGACATCGCTGGAGAGGGTTGTGCTGTTGCCGATGCCCTTGTTTTCTGGCTCCTCCGGCTCAACCGGGGAGTCGTCCTCACCGTTCGCATAGCGGTGGATCATGGCTCCGTACTTTACGCCGAGATGGGACTGGAGCAGGGCAAGGTCGGTGCGGGCGAGGTCGCCGATCGTGCGTATGCCCATCAGGGCGAGCTTTGCCCTGGCGGAGCGGCCGACCAGGAACAGCTCGCCGACCGCGAGCGGCCACATTTTTTTCGGGATCTCCTCCGGAAACAGCGTGTGGCACCGGTTGGGCTTCTCAAAGTCCGACGCCATTTTGGCGAGCAGCTTGTTGGATGAGATGCCGATGTTGACCGTAAAGCCGAGCTCGTCGGCGATTCTTGTCCGGAGCGTGTCCGCGGTCTCAAGCGGCTCGCCGAACAGGTGGATCGTCTCCGTCATGTCGAGAAACGCCTCGTCGATGGAAAACTGCTGCATGACGGGGGAGTAGCTGTACAAAAGCTCCATAAGCATGGCGGAATTTTTTGTGTAGACCTTGAAATCGGGCGGAAACACGGAAAGGTTCGGGCATTTTTTCAGGGCGGAGGTAAGGGGCTCTCCGGTGGACACGCCCATTGCCTTTGCGGCCGGCGATTTGGCCAGAACGATCCCGTGCCGCTTCGAGGAATCGCCTCCGATGGCGGCCGGGATCGTGAGCAGATCGACGGCCTCCGGGTCGTGCAGGCGGCGCTCCTTTCCGGTCCAGCTCAGAAAGGCGCTGTTGACATCAATATGATAGATCAGACGTTGCTCCATATTTCCTCTCATTTCTGTATCTGTGCATATCGCAGATCTTTCCGGTTTAGCTGATGCATCCCTCGGAGAGTTATAGGAAACGGCAAATTTATTTGTCGTTTCCTATTAATTATAGCACAGAACGTATGTTCATGCAAGCTCCGGCGGCTTTTTCAGGCAGTCATCGGCCTTGATATCCACAAGAATGATGTCGCAGCCGATCTGGCGAATGCACTGCCAGGGAATAATGTACTCGTGCTCGCGCCCGAGAATGCCGAACAGCTTGCAGGGGCCCGGCACAATCAGGGCCTCCACACAGCCGGTGCGGGGATTGAATTCAATATCGCAGGGATAGCCGAGGCGCTCGCAGTCCCTGCAGTTGATTACTTCCTTTTCTCTGAGTTCGGATAGCCTCATAACAGCCTCTTTTCTGTGCGGTGTCCGCGGAAAAATTTTCTCGTTTCTATCTTATGCAGCGGACAGGCGGGATGGGAGAAAATATTTCCTTAAAAGTATATTTTCTAAGGAAACGCTGATTAAATCAGCATTTCCTTAGAAAAGCGCTTGACCGTCAATTCGGCGCTGCGTATAATAAAAATGTCAGGAAAACGCTTTCATCAGCGCTTCCTTAGAGATAATGTGAGAAAATTGATCGAAAGGGAGGGGCGCAAAGGTTCACACGGCCCGGACCGATCGATCGGATGCCCGGTTTGGGCGGGAGGGGGATGACTATGAAATGTCCGTTTTGCGGGAAGGATGATATGCGCGTGATCGATTCGCGGCCGGCCGAGGAGAGCAATTCGATCCGGAGAAGACGCCAGTGCGACGCGTGCGGGAAGCGGTTTACGACCTACGAGAAGATCGAGACGATACCGCTTGTCGTGATAAAAAAGGATAATAACAGGGAGCCTTATGACCGCTCAAAGATCGAGGCGGGCATTCTGCGCTCCTGCCACAAGCGGCCGGTGTCGGTCGACCAGATCACGGCGATCGTGAACGAGGTGGAAAATCGTGTATTCAATATGGAAGAAAAAGAGATTTCCAGCCACCGGATCGGGGAGCTTGTGATGGACAGGCTGAAAAGTCTGGATCAGGTCGCATATGTGCGGTTTGCCTCGGTCTACCGGGAATTTAAGGATGTGAATACCTTCATGAACGAGCTGAAAAAAATTCTTGATCATGAGGATTAAGGAAGCGCAAAAGCAGTTGATTTTTTTTGATTTTTCCGCTATACTGAACATGTTGGTTCTTTCTGGAGAGAGGAAGGAGTCAGTATGTTCAGTAAGGCTTTCGGCGCGGCCATCCATGGGATTGACGCGCTGCTCGTTCAGATCGAGGCGGACGTCAGCGACGGGCTGCCCGGATTTGAGCTTGTCGGGTTTCTTGCCTCGGAGGTGAGGGAGGCGAAGGAACGTGTGAGAGTGGCAATCCACAACGCAGGGATCGCGCTGCCGCCCAAGCGAATTACGGTGAAT
>CAMWWR010000270.1 GCA_947178045.1 uncultured Clostridia bacterium | reverse complement strand
CCGCATTATCTACACCCTGGCTCGTAAAGCCGCCGTACAGGCTCAGCACGACAAACAGGAGCATCTGCTTCGCCGTAAGCTCCTCCACTTTCCCCCGGTGAAGCAGGATATTCATGGCAACGGCGCCGACCACCCCGAAAATCGCTCCGGATGCACCGACGCAGACCACATAGCGCTCAATATGGATATTATAACTCATTGACGCAATACCTGCAAGAATTCCCGTTCCGAAATAGAGCAGCAAATAGCGCAGATGCCCCGCCTGCTTCTCCAGATGATTCCCGAGGAACCACAGCACGAGCATATTATTGATCAGATGATCGATCCCCCCGTGCAAAAACATGTAGGTGAGCAGTCGATAATATTCCTGCTGCCATGCCGTCTTTTCCGGTATAAGCGCGGCGTGCTCATACAAAAGCCATGTATTTTCCCAGCCTCCCGAAAGCTCGGCAGCCAGAAATACCAGAATATTGACCGCAATCAGCGCTATATTGCACGGACACCGGCGCAGCACTTGCACGGCCGTCCTCGCCGCCGATCCCTTTTCCGGCATTGCCTCTCTTTCCGCCTGATTTCGCTCTTCAAAAACAGCCGTCTCAAGAGGCGCTCTCAGGCCGCAGAAATCTCCCTGCTCCTCATACAGCATCAGCCGGCCGCCAGCCGTATCCACGACCCAGCAGCGCTCTCCCTCCGCAAAAAGTGAACGGGCCTTTGCCGGCAAGTCCGTTACAAGGATGTTCAGCAGCTGTACCGGTCTGCCTTCCTTCTGCCCGTACGCCTCGCGGAGTTGCCTGCCGACATTCTCCTGCTGCTCTCTTGTAAGGGAATGTGCTCCTCCCGTAAAATATACTACAGCAAGAGAGCAGCCGTTCGTTTCCGCATCGTCAGACAAATAAACCCGAAGCCCGGCCGCATTTACTTCCACACTCCGAAATCCCTGCTCCGCAAAAAAGCTGTCAAACTGCTGCTCCGTCATACTAATCTCCTATCAGCTCGCGGTTTCGGCTGACCGCCTGAAAAATCAATCCTCGTCCTCCGCCCACGCCAGCGCGCAGCGAACCGCTCTGTGCCAGCCCCGAATCCGCTTCTCTCTGTCCGCCTGCTCAAAGCCCGGAGTAAAGCTGCGCTCAAGCGACCAGTTCTTTTTTATTTCCTCCGCTCCGGTCCAGTAGCCGACCGCAAGACCGGCCAGGCAGGCAGCCCCCAAAGCCGTCGTCTCGATGCAGCCCGGGCGCTGTACCGTCGTATTCAGAATATCTGCCTGGAACTGCATCAGAAAATTGTTGGCACTGGCCCCGCCGTCCACCCTCAGACTTTCCAGATGAATCCCCGAATCCTGCTCCATCGCCACCAGCACATCACAGGTCTGATATGCTATCGCTTCCAGTGCAGCGCGCACAAGCTGATTGCGGTTAAACCCGCGCGTGATGCCGACCAGCGTTCCCCGCGCATAAGGATTCCAGTACGGCGCACCGATCCCCGTAAACGCCGGCACCAGATATGCCCCGTTCGTATTCTCCGCCTGGCGGGCCAGCTCCTCGGACTGCGCCGCGCTCCTGATCAGTCCCTGCTCATCCCGAAGCCATTGCACTGCCGCTCCAGCCACAAAGACGCTGCCCTCCAGCGCATAGCACGGCTCACCATCGATGCCCGCCGCTATCGTCGTCAGAAGCCGGTGCTCCGAGACGATTCGCTGCCGCCCCGTATTCATCAGCAAAAAGCAGCCTGTTCCGTATGTGTTTTTTGCCTCTCCCGGCTCAAAGCAGCACTGCCCGAACAAGGCCGCCTGCTGGTCCCCCGCCGCTCCCGCGATCGGTATCTCGCCTCCGAAAAGCGAGGCATCCGTATAGCCGTACAGACAGCTTGAGCCCCGAACCTCCGGAAGCATGCATTTAGGGATTCCAAAATAGTCCAGTATCTCCTCGTCCCAGCATAACTTCTGAATATCAAAAAGCATCGTCCGGGAAGCATTTGTATAATCGGTGACATGCACACGGCCGCGGGTAAGGTTCCAGATCAGCCAGCTGTCCACCGTCCCAAACAGCAAATCTCCCCGTCTTGCCGCTTCCGCAGCGCCCTTTACATTGTCCAGAATCCATTTGAGCTTGGTGGCGGAAAAGTACGCATCCGGTATCAGGCCTGTCCGTTCGCGGAACATCTCCTCCATCCCGTCCTCCCGCAGCCTGTCAATCATGCCGGCGGTTCTCCGGCACTGCCAGACAATCGCATTGTACACCGGCTGGCCCGTGCGCCGATCCCATACGATCGTCGTCTCCCTCTGGTTTGTAATGCCGATGGCGGCAATATCCTCCGCCGAAGCCCCGAGCTGCGCCATGGCCTCCACGGCGACGCTGATCTGCGACGACCAGATATCCATTGGATTGTGCTCGACATAGCCGCTTTCCGGGTATATCTGAGGGAATTCCTTCTGCGCAGCGCCCGCAATTTTTCCGTCCCTGCAAAATAAAATACACCTTGAGCTCGTCGTCCCCTGGTCAAGCGCCATCACATATCTTTTTTCCATACCGCCACCACTCCTTTCATCCGGCTACCGCAAATAGAATTCCTTTTCATCCTCCAGACGCAGACAGCCCAGCTGTCCCTCCGTCCGGCCTGCCGCCAGATAAGCGCAGCCGCAGTCCACATCAATCATGTTCCTGCCGTGCCAGAAGATCATGGGAAGCTCCTCCTGATAATGGATGGTGGGCGTATGGCCAAACAGGATTGTACCATACTCCGACAGCGTTTCCGTTCCCTCCGGCCTTCTCCACAGCACCGCGTTCCTCAATCTCCGGGCTGCGGCCGGAGGCAGCTCTGACAGACTGTCGGTCGTCACCGTTCCCCCGGAAATGCCGTCTGCCAGACCTTCGAGATCGGGAAATGCATGAACAAGATAATATCTTTTTCCATTCACCACAATTTCAGGAAGAAAGAGAGGACAGGCCTCAAGATATGCAATCATTTTCGCCTGCTCCTTATAATTCAGGCAGTGAAAAAAGAACTGTGCTGTAACGTCGCCCCCGTTCCGGCTCCATTGATACATATTCTTCTCATATTCCGTTCCCGACATTTCATCCATCGTGACAACCTGGAGCATCATATCCTCATGATTGCCCAAAAGCAGCGTTACATTATCCCTCTGCATAAAATCCCGAAGAATGCGGATACCGTCCCTGCCCCTGTCAATCACATCCCCCAGGACATACAGAATATCCCCCGGGCCGAATTTGATTTTTTCCAGCATCGCAAGGTATGCTTCATACATTCCATGAATATCCGCCATTACATAAGTATATCCCAACAGTCCAGGCCGCCTTTCACATGCGCCTTTCGGCATATTTTCCCTTTTCCGCAATTATACATCATCCTGCTGCTTCAGGCAAGTAAAGATATAATAAATCTCCGCAAAGCCTATTACGTCCCCAGCTACAAGCTCTCTGCGGATATTCGGCGTCAGACGCTCTCCGTTTACCGTCGTTCCGTTCAGCGAACCCAGATCAGAAATATAATATCCACCGTTTCCCCGTACCAGCCTGGCATGCTGCCTGCTGATAACCGAATCTGTGAAGGCATATCCCCGTCCTCTTTTCTCTTTGCCCAGCTCAAACGGGTATCCGGTCGGTATGATCCTTTCTCTGCCGCTCTCCATCGGCTCCAGCATATATTGCTCTCCCACACTGCTCAGCAGCATAGTATCTCCGGGAATGTCCTGGGGCAGTCCAAGCGGCACAGTGTCAAACTGGCCCTGAATAAATC
>CAMWWR010000269.1 GCA_947178045.1 uncultured Clostridia bacterium | reverse complement strand
TTATGATCCACAACGGCAATCCAGATAGGAAACAGCGTTACGATAACAAGGGAACCGACGGAAACATATTTCGTGATCGCCACGCTGACAATGAACGAGATCAGATAGAGCGGAATCGCGAGCGGATCGTGCGCCGCCATGACACCGGAGGTCACCGCGATCCCCTTTCCTCCCTTAAAATGCAACCAGAACGGAAAATTGTGCCCGATCGCCACGCCGAGCCCGACATAGAGTCCGAGCAGATCCGCGTAGGGAAGATCCCGGAAAATTACATAGCGCGCCAGCAGCATCGGCACCATCGCCTTGAGAACATCGCCGATGTAAGTAATCGCGCCGGCCTTTTTCCCGAGGGTGCGCAGCGTATTGGTCGTACCAATGTTTCCGCTCCCGTATTCCCGGATATCCACATGATTTATTTTGCCGACAATATATCCGGTCGAAATACAGCCGAAGCCATACCCGCAGAGCAGGCAGAGTATAATTTGCAAAATCATGATGATCAGCCTCCCAAAAGAATTTAGCGGACCTGCCGCCCGCCGCTTAACACGCTTTCACGGCCCGTTCACGCTTCCTTGCGCTCGCGGATAATGAACTTCAGCGAGGTTCCGGCAAAGCCGAAGGCCTCGCGTATCTTGTTCTCAATGTAGCGCGTATAGGAATAGTGCATCAGCTCCTTGTCGTTTACAAAGATAACAAAGGTCGGCGGCTTGACGGAAACCTGTGTAATGTAGTAGAGCCGCAGCCTTTTTCCCTTGTCGGAAGGCGGCTGCTGCAGAGCCGTCGCCTCCATCAGAATTTCGTTGAGCACGCCCGTCTGGATGCGCAGACTGCGATTTTGAATCACGACCTCGATCGAATCGAACAGCTTCGTGATGCGCTGTCCCGTTTTTGCGGAAATAAAAAGAATCTCCGCGTATGGAATGAAGGACAGGATCTCTTTGATTTTTGCGGTGTGCTGGTAGACGGTTTTATCATCCTTCTCAATCGCGTCCCATTTATTTACGGCAATGATAATACCCTTGCCGCGCTCGTGCGCAATCCCGGCAATCTTCGCATCCTGCTCGGTCACGCCCTCGGAGGCGTCGATCACGACGACCACAACGTCCGCCCGTTCCACCGCAGACACCGTGCGGATAATGCTGAAGCGCTCAAGCTCCTCCTTAATCTTGCTCTTGCGCCGTAGCCCGGCCGTGTCGATAAACACATATTCCCGGTCCTGCCAGGTCACAGCCGTATCGATCGCGTCCCGCGTTGTCCCGGCAATGTCCGAGACGATCACACGGTTCTCGCCGAGCAGCCGGTTGACGATCGACGATTTCCCGACGTTCGGCTTTCCGACGATCGCGATACGCGGCCTCTCGTCCTCTGTTTCCTGTGTGGTCTCCGGAGGAAAATACGACACGACGGCATCCAGCAGATCGCCGAAGCCGAGCATGGACGCGGCGGATACCGGGATCGGGTCGCCGATGCCGAGATTGTAGAATTCATATACATCCGGCATAAGGTTCTCGAAGCTGTCGACCTTGTTGACCGTCAGAATGACCGGCTTTCCCGACCGGCGCAGCAGATCGGCCACCTTGCCGTCCGCATCCACCAGTCCCTGGCGCACATCCGTCACAAAAACGATCACGTCCGCCGTGTCGATCGCGATCTGCGCCTGCTCCCGCATATAGGTGAGCATCATATCCCGGCTCTCCGGCTCGATGCCGCCGGTATCAATCATGGTAAACTGTTTGTCCAGCCATGTGACATCCGCATAAATGCGGTCCCTCGTCACGCCCGGCGTATCCTTCACTATGGAAATACGCTCCCCCGCGAGAGCGTTAAATAATGTCGACTTTCCCACGTTCGGGCGCCCGACAATGGCAACTACCGGCCTGCTCATATTTGCCTCCATTTTCCCGACAGCGATTACGGGTCAATAATCGCATTTACAAATGACATTCCATCTGATTTTACAATACGAATCTCCGTTTGTAAAGTAGTTTGTACATGTTCAATGGTATAATCATCCAGAAAATCCCGCTCCTCCTGCCGTATCATGGACGACGGCAGCAAAAGGCGCATGCCGAGCGGCTTGCCCTTAAGCTGCCCGATCAGATCCGTTCCGGTCACCAGACCCGAAACCGTGATATCCTCCCCGAAAAAGTAATTGACAATCGGGAAAACGCGCACCGAGACGCGCGGAAATTTTTGTCTGATGCGCCCGGTCAGCTCCGTGATCACCGGGGCGATAAGCGTGCCGGTTGCGATGGAGATCTCGCGCTCCCGGTCGTCCCCCACCAGATCCGCCAGCGCGTCGTCCACCTCATCCATTAAAAGCCGCACCATACCGACACCATTTTCCAGCTGCTGATAGCCCTCGTAGCAGGCGGCCTCCGGAATCGGCAGTCCCGCCGTCAGAAACCACTCGTCGCTCGCGTGTACAAAGCGTGTGCCGTATTTTGCGAGGAAGTGTTCCTGCCATGCGGCAAGCTGTTCCACAACGCGGAGCGCGTCCTCCCGCTCAAATTTTTCCAGCGGGTACAGCCCCTCCCGGTATTTCGTCCTGCCGACCGGCACGACGGACACGCTCGCCATGTGCGGCATCAGCTCCGCAAGCTCTCTTAAGCTGCGGTCGAGCTCCTCCCCGTCGTTGATTCCCTTGCAGAGTACGATCTGAGAATTCATCGTAATGCCGGCATCGTAAAATTTTTTCAGCTTATCCAGCGCGTCGCCGGCAAAACGGTTGTTCAGCATTTTGCAGCGCAGCTCGCGGTTCATTGTGTGAACGGAAATATTGATCGGGGAAAGCTTGTAAAAGCAGATCCGGTCCACGTCCGCGTCGCTCATATTGGTCAGTGTAATATAATTACCCTGCAGAAACGACAATCTTGCATCATCGTCCTTAAAATAGAGCGTTTCGCGCATCCCCGGCGGCATCTGGTCGATAAAGCAGAAAATACATTTGTTCCGGCAGGAGCGGTAGGAATCCATCAGGCTTTCCTCAAAGCTGATCCCGAGATCGTCCTCGTACTCCTTCTCGATCTCGAGCTCCCACTCCTCGCCGTCCCTCCTGCGGACCAGCAGCGTGAGATATTCATCGTTGATGAGATAATGATAATCAAACACATCCTCGATTTTTTTGCCGTTGATGCGCAGAAGCTCGTCACCCGGCTCCAGCTCCAGCGCCTGTGCGATGCTCCCCTCGGCAACGGCCCTGATGATATGATGATTTTCCTTTCTGGTCTGCATTCTGTCCGCCTCCCTGCCTTTCGGTGCTGCTTTCCTTTTTCCTGCCTGTACGGTCATTCCATCGATGGAAAGGGCTCACAACAAAAATCCTCTCACTCCCCATCAGGCCCTTTCCCATTACATTGCCGCACAGCCTCCTCAAGCACCTCAAAATAATTTTCAAAGGTTTTCCGGCAGCATGACGGGTTGTCGATGACAATCCCCGGAACCCGAAGCCCGATCAGCGCGAAGCTCATTGCCACGCGGTGATCCTCATAAGTAGAAACAACGCCGCCCGCAAGCTTTGACGGGTAGATCCTCACGCCGTCCGCAAGCTCCTCGCAGCGCGCGCCGAGCTTTGTGAGCTCCGTCACGATCGCGGTGATACGATCGCTTTCCTGATGCCGGATATGCCCGACTCCTGTGATCGTCGTCGGCCCGTCCGCAAACGGCGCGAGCGCAGCGAGCGTAAGCGCCTGATCGGAAAAGGAGCCCATATCCACGCTGCCTACGTGAAAAACGCCGTTCTCCGGTCCTGTGAGGGTCAGCTCCCCGTTTTC
>CAMWWR010000268.1 GCA_947178045.1 uncultured Clostridia bacterium | reverse complement strand
TCTGTCAGGAGGGCGTCGCCAGCGAGAATCGCAGTGGCTTCATCAAACGCCTTGTGGCTTGATGGCCGCCCCCTTCTGAAATCATCATCATCCATCGCCGGCAAATCATCATGAATGAGGGAGTAGGTATGGATCATCTCCAGCGCCGCCGCAAAGGCGCGGACAAGCCCGTCCTCAAGCCCTCCTCCCCCGCACAGCAGATTGCACTCCGCAAGGAAAAGAGGCCGGAGACGCTTTCCTCCCGCCGTGAGACTGTAATTCACCGCCTCCAGCACGGTTTTCTGAAAGCCCTCCTCCGCCGGCAGGAAGCTCCCAAGCACCGTTTCGATCTGTTCTGTTTTTTTCCGGTATTCCTCTGCAAACACGGACATTCTAAATTCCTTCCTCCTCGAGCACGAGCAGCTGCTTCTCCACCCGGTCGATTGAATCATTGCACTGCTTCACAAGCTGCATTCCACGCTGATAGAGCCGGAACGAATCCTCCAGACTGATGTCGCTCTGCTCCAGACTGTCCATAATCTCATCCAGCTGCGCCAGCGCCTCCTCGAGGCTCACGCCGCTTTCCTCCTGCTCCTGCGCGCTCCCGTCTGCCGAAGCCTTCTTTTCCCGAACGTCCTCATCCGACGTTTTCTTTTTGGTTCCCGCCATCATCCACCTCCTGTCATCCGTCCGATCCATGCCGTCTTTTCCCATGCTTCCCGGTGCTCCGGCACTCCGCGGGCCGTCTTCTCATACTCACGGCAGATTTCATTTGTCATGAGTATTGTGCCGACTGCAGCTGCCCCTGCCCTCATTCTCCGCCAGCTCCGGCCCCGCCGTGCTCCGTCCTGCCGGTCACCTTCGCCGCGATCCGGCCGTCCCGCACGGATATTGTGAGCTCATCGCCCTCTTTCACCTGCCGCACGGAGGTGAGCGTCCGCCCGTCCCCCGCCGCGACGTAGGAATAGCCCTGGCTCAACCGTTCCAGAGGCGAGATTCCCTTCAGCCGCTCCGCCGCCAGCGCCATCCGCTGCCGCTTTCTCTCGAGCACGGTGCGCATCCGCTTCGGCAGCGCTTCCTCCGCCTGCGCCGTCCGGCGGCGCGTCCGATCCAGCACGGCGCGCAGCTGCCGGGACAGTCTCTCCTGCGCCCGCCCTGCCTGCTCCCGTTTCTGCGCCAGCCGGTATCCCGGACTGAGATAGGAAAGCTGCTTTTTTCTGCCGTCCACCGTCTCCCGCGCCGCCTCAATCACCGCGAGCATCCGCCTTGTCAGCTCGACATGGCAGCCGGCCAGCTGCCCCGCCAGCCCGGCCCATTCGTAGACGGCGAGCTCCGCTGCCGCCGACGGAGTCGGCGCGCGCATGTCCGCGACATAGTCGATCACCGTCGTGTCCGTCTCGTGCCCGACGCCGGAGATCACCGGAGTCCGGCATTCGTAGACCGTCCGCGCGACCAGCTCCTCGTTGAACGCCCACAGATCCTCGATCGAGCCGCCGCCCCGCGCCACAATGATCAGGTCAACGCCATGGCGGTCAAGCCTGCGGATCCCGCGCGCCACCGACTCCGCCGCGCCCAGGCCCTGCACCTGCGCCGGGCAGAGCACAAGCTGAATGTAGGGATTGCGCCGCGCGGCGATATTCCGTATGTCCTGCAGCGCGGCCCCCGTGCTCGCCGTCACGATCCCGATCGTCTTCGGATACGGCGGAATCGGCTTCTTATGCGCCGGATCGAACAGCCCCTCGGCATGGAGCTTCTGCTTCAGCCGCTCCACCTGCTCGTAGAGCTGCCCCGTTCCGTCCAGCTCGATATGGTTCGCGTAGAGCTGGTATTTCCCGTCCCGCTCATACACCTGAACACTCCCGGACGCAATGACGCTCTGCCCCTCGGACATACGAAAATCAAGACCGGCCCTCTGTCCCGCGAACATCACGCAGGGCAGCTGGCCTGTCCCGTCCTTCAACGTAAAATAGATATGCCCCGAGGTATGATACTTGCAGTTTGACACCTCTCCCTTGATGGAAACTCTCCCAAGAAGCATATCTTTTACGAACATATTCTTTATATATCCATTGATCTGCGATACAGTATAAACCCTCATTGCCTGCACCCATGTATCCCGCAGGCCCGCCTGCGATACGGCGTCTGCCGGAAAGCTGCCGTCATGCCGCCAGCTTCGCCAGCACTCCGTTGACAAAACCGGCAGAGGAGTCCCCCCCGAATTTCTTCGCAAGCTCCACCGCCTCGTTGATGGCTACCTTCTCCGGTATTTCCTCGTCAAATTTCATCTCGTACACGGCAAGCCGGAGAATGGTGAGCTCCACTCTTCCCATGCGGTTCAGCTTCCAGCCGCTCGTGGCATCCGCCAGCAGCGGATCCGCCTCTCCGAGACGTCCCCGGACACTTTCAAAGCGCTCGGCGATATAAGCCCTCTCCTCTTCGGAGGCCTTCGCCATGTACCCGTCAAAATAAAACTGCCTCTGCTCGGCCAGCTCATCCGCCTCATGGAACTCACTCTGAAACAGCATGATAAAGACATGCTCCCTGATTTCTCGTCTGGTCATTTACTTTTTCCTTCCCCGTGGCCGGTACGGCCGCAGCCGCTATTTCGCCTTGCCGGTGTCCACGCCGACAATCCGGATATTGACGCTCTCCACGCCAAGTCCCGTCATATTCTCGATCCCGTTCTTCACCTTTTCCTGAATCATCCGGCAGGTCTTCGGAATACTGTAGCCGTACTTCATCATAACGGAAAGCTCCGCATGCACCTTTCCCTCCAGCAGCTCGATCTTGACTCCCTTGGAGAGATTGCGCACCCCGAGCTTTCCGACGATCTCATTGGTCAGATTTCCCTGCATGAAGGCCACTCCCTCAACCTCGGTTGCCGCAAGCCCGGCAATTGTGGCGACAACATCGTCCGCAATCTTTACCTCGCCGATCTCGCTGCTCGTCTCCATTGTATATTCGCCCGTGCTGTCATTCTCCCTGCTCATTCTGTTACCTCCTGTATACCAAAGTCTCCGGCTTCATCCAGATTATATCACATAATAATGGTTTCTACACAAACCGGATCAAATTATACCATGTCCTTCGGACATGATGCCTCCGGCGGATGCACACGATTCGCCAAAGAATTTGTCCTCCTTTCAGTCGGACGCGAATCGGCGCCGGTATAATGTCCGACAACATTATACCACGTCCTTCGGACATGATGCCTCCGGCGGATGCACATGATTCGCCAAAGAATTGTCCTCCTGTTGGTCGGACGCGAATCGGCGCCGGTATAATATCTGCCCACATTATACCATAGAACCGGTATGTTTGCAAAGGATTTCTTTTTTGGCTGCATGACGCATGACAAAGGCACCGCATGCTCCGCACTCTTTTCTTCGCGCAGCACACAGTGCCCCTGTCTTAATCCTCCATCACAACCGTTGTGATGACAATTCCGTCCGCCGATATCCCTGTCTTCCTGCTGACAATGTCCTCGATCTGCGCAATCTGCTGCTCCGTGATGCTCTCGGCATTGACGACAACGTCCACCTCCGTGTCCGATATGCTGACGACAACGCCCTCGTAGCCCTTCGCCTCCAGAAGAATTTCCGCGGCATTCTCATTTTCCGCCCGCGCCGTCAGCGCGATGATCGTGTCGATTGCCTCCTGCTTCAATTCATCCGCCACCGTGGAATCGGAAACAACGGACATCAGGGTTTCCTTGCTGCGCGCGCGCATCTGCTCCCGGTTCAGCTTCGCGTTGGAAAAATAGCCGCTCTGAAGCATCACGCTCGTAAACACGGCC
>CAMWWR010000267.1 GCA_947178045.1 uncultured Clostridia bacterium | reverse complement strand
TTGTAGCAAAAAGAATCCCGTATTTATGCGGGTTCTGGCGTTTCGCAAACGCCTATTTATGTTTTGTATTGAAAGGAGGAATCGAGAATATGGCACAGTTATTTATGAGGTTTCCGGGCGGAGTGCAGAGGGCGCTGACGCTCAGCTACGACGACGGGGTGGAGCAGGATGCGAGGCTGATCGGGATCATGAGGAAGCACGGACTGAAGGGCACGTTCAATCTTAACAGCGGGGAGTACGTGCCGGAGGGGACGGTCTACCCGGCCGGTCAGATTCACCGCCGCATGACAAAGCGCCAGGCAACGGAGCTCTACGCAGACAGCGGCATGGAGATCGCGGTGCACGGGCTGACGCACCCGTGGCTGGAGAAGCTCTCCGGCGTGGAGTGTGTGCAGGAGATCATAAGGGACAGGGAAAATCTGGAGGAGCAGTTCGGCAGGATCGTGCGGGGGATGGCGTATCCCTACGGCACCTATAACGACGCGGTTGTCCGTGTTCTGCAGGATTGCGGAATCGCGTACGCGCGCACGGTGTACTCGACCGGAGGCTTTGATATCCCGGGCGACTGGCTGCGCATGCCGGCGACCTGCCACCACAATGACCCGCGCCTGAAGGAGCTTGCAGAGCGTTTTCTGGCACCGTTCTGGCATCCGCATCCGCAGCTGTTCTATCTGTGGGGGCACAGCTATGAGTTTGAGGAGAACGATAACTGGAATGTGATCGAGGAATTTGCAGAGCTTCTCGGAGGGCGGGCGGAAATCTGGTACGCGACGAACCTTGAGGTGCATGATTACGTTGAGGCGTACCGCTCGCTCGTGTTCTCCGCGGACGGCAGACGGCTGTACAACCCGACCGCTCTGGAGCTCTTCTATGAGGGATACGGACAGGCAGGGAGTATAAAGCCGGGCGAGACGAAGATGCTCGCGAGGTAGGCGGAGCCGTCTGCCATTCTGCGGAAAACACGGTGCGCAAAGCGTAAGCTCCCTTTCCGCAGAAAATTCTCCGCGCGGCTTTTCATGCTGTCATGTTTTTTTCTCACGGCGCATATACTCTATCAGTATAAGAGGGAGGGCTGATTCTTATCGGCAGAATACCGCGGGCGGGCCTGCGGCGGATGCGGATAAAACCGGCCTGCGGGCTCTGCGCTGCGCCGGAGTCCTGTGCGCTATGCTGCCCTGAAATACAGCCGCAGCACGGAGGAGAAGCATGGAAGCGGAAAGCAAATTTAATTTATACAGGGATATCCGGCAGAGAACGAACGGAGAAATCTATCTCGGCGTGGTGGGGCCGGTAAGGACGGGAAAGTCCACCTTTATCAAGCATTTCATGGAGGAGCTGGTACTCCCCGAGATTCAGGATGTACATAGCCGTGAGCTCGCAACGGACGAATTGCCGCAGAGCGCGGCCGGCAAGACCGTGATGACGACCGAGCCGAAATTCATTCCGAAGGACGCGGTGGAGATCGAGATCTCGGACGGCGTGAAGGTTTCGGTCCGCTTGATTGACTGCGTCGGCTTTATGGTGGAGGGCGCGGCCGGGCATACGGAGAATAATGTTGAGAGAATGGTGAAAACGCCGTGGTTTTCCCATGAGATCCCGTTTACGCAGGCGGCGGAGCTTGGCACGCGCAAGGTAATCCATGACCACTCCACGATCGGCATCGTCGTGACGACGGACGGAAGCTTTACGGATATCGGGCGGGAGAGTTATGCGCAGGCCGAGGAGCGCACGATACAGGAGCTCAAAAAAATCGGTAAGCCTTATATCGTGCTGCTCAATACGCTGCGCCCTTATTCCGCGGAGACAAAGGAGCTGGCGGAGCAGATGCAGGAGATGTACGGCGTGAGTGTGCTGCCGGTCAACTGCGAGCAGCTCAAGCGGGAGGATATCGACCGCATTCTCCAGAAGGTGCTCGATGAATTTCCGATCAGCGAGCTCTGGTTTACGATTCCGAAATGGACGGAGCTGCTGGAGAAGAGCCATCCGGTAAAGCAGGATATGATACGGAACGCGAGGGAGCTGCTGGGACGCTTCTCCCGGATGAAGGATCTGAAATACTGCAAAAAGCAGCTGTTCTCCGACGATATCTTAAGCTTCCGGCTCGAGGAGCTCTCGATGGAGAGCGGCATCGCGCAGATCAAGGCCGACGTGGCAGAAAGATGCTATTATGAGCACATCAGCGAGATGATCGGAACTCCGATCGACGGAGAATACCAGCTGATCCGCCTGATCCGCGAGCTTGCGGACAGGAAGAACGAGTACGAGAAGGTCGGAAACGCCTGCGAGGAGGTGCGCGAGAACGGCTACGGCATTGTGATGCCTTCCATCGGTGAGGTGTCCGTGGAAGCGCCGGAGCTGATCCGGCACGGCAGCAAGTACGGTGTGAAGCTCAAGGCGACCGCCCCGTCGATCCACCTGATTCAGGCGGACGTTGTCACGGAGGTTGCGCCGATTGTCGGCACGAAGGAGCAGGCCGAGGATCTTGTGGAGTATATGCTTGACCAGTCCGACGCGTCCGAGGCGGGAATCTGGGACACCAATATTTTCGGGAAGACGCTGCAGCAGCTTGTCGAGGAGGGGATCCAGACGAAGATGGACCGCATGACTATCGAGAGTCGGCGGAAAATGCAGGACACGATGAAAAAAATCGTCAACGAAAGCAACGGCGGCATGATCTGCATTATTATTTAAAAGCAGTCATTTAATCAGTGTTTCCTTAATTTCGGGTTTTGTCGTGAAATCTGCACAAATCCTATTTACATTCCGACAGGTTTATTGTATAATGACAATATCGAAGTTTAGAATAACTTAAAACAATTTACAATTGCCTAAAAAGGAGAGGACAGATGAGAAAGAAAAAGCTGCTTTATAAAAAGACGGTTCTTCTGGGGCTGCTGGCGGCCCTGACTCTGTCAGCCCCGGCACTTGCCGGCTGCGGGGAAGAAAAGCAGGGCGGGGAGCCGACGCCGACCGGGGCTGCGCAGGAGCTTACCGGGTCGCCGGAACCGACCAATGCGCCGCAGCCGACCGACGGGCCGGAGCCGACGCCTTATGAGGAAATTGATATCAGCTATAAGAGGGTCAGCGTCCATGACCCGTCGATTATCAAGGTCGATGATACCTACTATATTTTCGGCACACATAAAAAATGGTCTAAGAGCACGGATCTGATCAGCAGGGAGATCTTCCGGACGAATATCAATTCCAAGCTGGGAGAGCTGTTCGGGGATATCTGGGAGTCATGGGGCAAGACGGCCAGCAATCCGGATATGAGCGGCAATATGTGGGCGCCGGATGTGATTTATAATACGGCGCTCGGAAAGTACTGTATGTATATGAGCGTGAACGGGGACGACTGGAATTCCTCGATCGTGCTGCTGACGGCGGACGAGATTGAGGGGCCTTACGAATATATCGGGCCGATTGTCTACTCGGGCTTCAACACGAGCTCGCATCCGGTGGAAAGGACGGACGTCTATCAGGTGCTCGGCGAGGGGGCGGATCTGACCAGATATCAGAACACGAGCGTCAATAAGATCAACGCGATCGACCCGTGCGTAAAATATGACGAGAACGGCGATCTGTGGATGGTTTACGGCTCCTGGTTCGGCGGCCTGTATATGCTGAAGCTGGACGCGGCCACCGGACTGAGGGATTATACCTATACCTACGAGACGGTGACCGACGTCTCGGACGCGTATCTCGGCATTAAAATTGCCGGCGGGCACGGCGTATCCGGCGAGGGTCCGTATATTGTTCATGCGGGCGACTACTACTATCTCTTTGTGTCCTACGGCGGCCTGGTTTCGGATAAGGGATACCAGATGAGAACCTACCGC
>CAMWWR010000266.1 GCA_947178045.1 uncultured Clostridia bacterium | reverse complement strand
GCTTGGCACTTTCATTAAAGGGTAAGCATACATCTGTCATATCGCCCCGCTCCAGAGCCCCGACAAAGCAGTAGCCCGCCCTTCCGGTAAAGCCGGTCTTGACGCCGATCGCCCCCTCCATCATGTAGAGAAAGCGGTTTTTGTTCGATACCATGTGGGAGCGGCCGGTCGTCAGCTCGTCGAACTGATAGCTCGTCGTGTTCGTGATTTTAATAAATTCCTCATTCTTGATTGCATAGGCCGCGATCCGGGCAAGCTCGATCGCCGTAGTGTAATGATTTTCCGAGTCCAGTCCGTTCGGCGTCTCAAAACAGGTATCCACGAGCCCAAGCTCCGCCGCCTTTTCGTTCATCATCGCGCAGAACCCCTCCACGCTTCCGCCGACGTGCTCCGCCAGCGCCACCGCCGTGTCGTTATGGCTCTCGAGCATAAGGGAGTAAAGAAGATCCTTCAGACGGTACTTCTCCCCCTCCCGGATATTGAGCTGAACATCCGGCTGCGACGCTGCCAGCCGCGACACCGTGACGATATCGTCAAGATTGGCATTCTCAAGAAGAACGATCAGTGTCATGATCTTTGTCGTACTCGCCATCGGCATCCGTTCCGCCCCGTTATGCTCGTACAGAGTACGTCCCTGTGCGGCGTCGTACAGACAGTAGGCGGTGGCATACATTCCCTTCAGCTGGGGTATCTCCGCCTTTTTGTCGTCCTGCTGCTCTGAGTTCTGCTGCGCCGGGCTCTGCTGCCCCGCGCTCTGCCGGCCTGTATCCTGCTGCCCGGTGCCCTGCTGCCGGGTCTCTGCACGCTGCACGCTCTGCTGCCCCTCATTCTCCCGCCATACATCTGCGTGCGCCGAAAATGAAAGCGGCCGCCCGAGGAAAACAAAAAAAAGGCACAGACAGGCTGTCAGCTTCCTTCGGAGATAGTTACCGTTCATTCCTTAAACTCTTCTTTCCAATGGTTTAATTCAGAATATGAAGCTTTCTTCTTGTCTATGCCAAATCAATATCAGATTTCGTCCCGGTCCACTACCGGCCGGCTGACCATCACCGTCAGATTTCCGTTGCGGCAGCGAACGGCGTCGATAAATTCCTTCTGTCTTTTCGCGGAGCGGAATTCCGCCGTGTAGGAGAGCTCAAACATGCTGCCCATATTGGTTGTTTTTACCTTTTCCAGCGTAACATTCTTTAAAAACTCCTCAAACAGGTCGTCAAATACATCGGTGTAATCAAGATTTTCCGGAATAACGATCCGGATGCTGCGCTCCTCCTGCTTCCTCTCACCGAAGCGTGTATGGTCGAGAACAAAAAGCAGCAGGCAGAACAGAACGGTCACAAAAAGGGAAAAGGTCAGATATCCCATCGCGTTCGAGAGGCCGATCGCCATCGCGAGAAAAATCGTGCTGATTTCCTTCGAGGTGGCCGGCTGGGAGCGAAAACGGATCAGGCTGAACGCCCCCGCAACCGCAATTCCCGCCCCGACGCTCCCGTTCACCATCATAATGACGATCTGTACGATCGCCGGGAGAATGACGAGCGTCGTCGCATAGCTCTTCGTGTACTTTCCCTTCGACATATAGGTTACGGCGATCAGGAAGCCAAACAGAATCGAGCATGCCGTGGCAAGCAGCGCGCTCGGAACGGAAAATCCGGCCGCAGAATCAATTATACTGGTAAACATTGCTTTTGTTCCCCTTTCCATTCGATATTTTCCGGTATGCACTCCTGCGGCACACCAAGGACGCCCTCCTCCAGCGTTACGGCCGCCTGCTGCAGAATCGCTCTTTCTGCCTGCTCCTTCTGATAGATTGTCCCGTATTTTGAGAACGAGACCGGGTAAATGCCGAGCCTCGTCAGCGCTCTCGTCAGCCAGAGCGGATAAGCTCCCGCAGCCTTGATTTCCAGCAGCTGATAGGCATAATCATACAAAAGCTCCGCCTCATCGCCGAACCCGAGCGATAAGTGATCTCTTCTGCTGCGGATATTGGAGTCGAACGTCATTCGAAACTCTCCGTCCTGCCTGCCGTACCAGGCGGTCCGGTCGTACGCGAGGTACAGCTTCGGCTTCGGCTGGTAAAATTTAAGGAAATAGTCGATCTCACGCAGAATCTGGGAGTCCTTCTCCGGTCTCACGCCCCGCAGCAGATAATCCTCCGCCTCGCGCAGCGTCAGGGAAATCCTCCGCTTGTAGACGATCCCGTTATATTTTCTCTTGATTTCCAGATATACCCTGTCCTCCTGGCCCGGAATTCCGTAGCTCCGCAGCCGGAACTTTTCCTTGTACAGAGGCTTCTCGTTGGATGAGCGGACGAGCTCGTCCGTCTCCGTGTCAAAATAGATATTGCATATCTTTGAGAGTCCGTATTCGTCCACCGCCATATAGGGAGCAATTTCCTCCAGAATCCCCTCATACTGCTCCTGGGACAGCATGTACTTTTTCTCGATCCGCTGAAATACCAGGCCCTTCGCCAGCCCTGCCATAGCCTTCCTCCTGCCGTAGTTGATAGATTTATCATAAATCCGGCCTGTGTAAAAATTGTGTAACGCGTATGTAAAAACTGTGAAAACCACCTATGGCACAATGTCCAGTGTCAGCTGAATTTCCTCCTCCGCCTCAAGCTTGAAATCCTCTACCTTTTCCGGATTGATAACGGGCAGGTCCTCCAGCGACGCGATGCCGAAGCTGCGCAGGAATTCCTCCGTCGTCCCGAACAGAATCGGCCGGCCCGGGGCGTCCATACGTCCGACCTCGCAGACCAGATTGTACTCGATCAGCTTGTTAACCGCGTGATCGCATTTTACCCCGCGGATCACCTCAATTTCCTGCCTTGTGATCGGCTGCTTGTACGCGATGATGGAAAGCGTCTCCAGCATCACATCCGTGAGCACATGCTTCTTCGGCACATGCGCGATCTTTATCAGATATTCATACATGGATGCCTTTGTACACAGCTGGAAGGCTCCATCCAGCTCGATCAGGCGTATGCCGCGGTCCTCCGCCTCGTAGCGTTCCATCATACCGCGCATTACGCTCCGCACGGTATCCTCGTCCTGCCCGACTGCCGCGGCGATCCGCTCCGCCTCAACGGCCTCCCCCATCGTAAAAAGGATCGCCTCGACGATCGCCTCCAGTTCCTTTATCTCCATAATTTTCAATGCCTCACTTTATTTCTTACTCAAATGAAAACTGCTCCAGCGGCGCGACATCCTCCGCCAGATATTCGATCTCGATATCCTCAAACAGCTCCTGCTGGCTGATCGAGATCCGTCCCATTTTCATCAGCTCCAGAATCCCGAGAAAGGTCACAATGACCTCCATCTTGTCCGGCTGGCTCTCGAGCAGCCCTCGGAAGCTGAAATGCCGTTTCGCCAGACCGTAGGTCTGAATCTGCATGATCTTGTCGGAAAGATTGATCTCCTCCCGCTCGATTCTTCCAAACTTGCTGCGGATCGGGTCGATCTTGTCCGTCTGCCGCTTCATGACCGACTCGAAAATCGTGTGCAGCTTTGAGAGCGTCAGATCGGAAAGAAGTGCCCCGACATCGATTTCCTCCCTGTAATCCGCGATTTCCGGAGGGATCGAGCGCTCCCGGAACAGCGCCATGGACGCATCCATCTGCCTGTCCTTCAGCTCCTGGGAAATATACTTGTACATTTTATATTCCAGCAGGCGCTCGACGAGCTCCTGGCGCGGATCGGCCGTCTCCTCGTCATCCTTTGCCTCCTTCGGCAGCAGCATCGCCGATTTGATGCGCAGCAGGGTTGCCGCCATCACAAGGAACTCGCTCATCACATCCAGATTTTTGCTCTCCATCTGCTTTATGTAGTCCATATACTGCTCGGTTATCCGG
>CAMWWR010000265.1 GCA_947178045.1 uncultured Clostridia bacterium | reverse complement strand
TCGTGGGCTCGGAGATGTGTATAAGATACATGGCTCCGCACAATGCCTTCGCCTCGCTCGACGGGATCAAAAATGCCGTAAAGCGTGCCGGCTTCCGGACTGAGTATGAGGAGGGCTATGAGGCGCATTTTCTTTTTTATGCCGAAAACACCGTGCCGGAAAAGGCGCTGCGGGAGGAGCCTTCCGAGGCCGGAAGGCCGGAAGGCACGGCAGATTCCGCGGACGGGCAGGAGCAGGGGGACCTGAGAACGGTATCTCGCATCAATCTCGGCTTTTCAGACTATATGAAGCCGTATTTTGAATATGACAAAGAGAGCGGAACGTATCTGAGATATCAGTTCGGCGGGGAGCATACGGATTACAACACCGGCGGACAGCTTGCGTTTAAAAATGTGATCATCCAGCTTGTCGAGGAACGGAACATTGATAAAAACGGCTACCAGACAATGGAGATCGAGAAGGCGGAGGGAACCGGCTGGTATTATACAAACGGAACGATGCAGCCGGTGACCTGGAAAAAGGACGAGAGCAAACGGTTTATGCGGTACTATGACGCGGACGGAGAGCTGCTCGTGATCAATCCGGGCAAAACCTATATTGCGGTATTTCCGCTTCATCGGGAAAAGTACATTACGGTAGAATAGGAGAGGCTGACAGGATCCATGGCAAAATCAACAAACAATAACAATTATCTTGTACAGGGAACGATTCTGGCCTTTTCCTCCATTGTTTCGCGTTTCATCGGGATGCTGTACCGCGTACCGCTCACAAATATCATCGGCGATACCGGAATGGGGTATTACAGCTCCGCATACGAGCTGTATAATCTCGCGCTGATTCTTTCCTCCTACAGCATACCAGTGGCTGTCTCGAAGCTGGTGAGCGGGATGGAATCGCAAAAGCAGTACCGGAATGCCCACCGTGTGTTTCTCACGGCGCTGAAAATTGCGGCGGCGGTCGGGCTGCTCGCGGCGGCGGCGGTCTATCTGCTCGCGGACGCCTGGGCAAAGCTCGTGCACAACCTGCCCGTGGCGATTCCTCTGAGAGTGCTGGCGCCGACGATCTTCGTCTTTGCGGTCATGGGCGTTTTCCGGGGATATTTCCAAGGAAAGAGGACGATGGTGCCGACAGCCCTGTCCCAGCTTGTGGAGCAGATCGTCCACGCAGTGGTGAGCGTCGCGGCCGCTTACCAGCTGATGCAGCTGCATAACGCGTCGGTCGATATGGAGGCGTACGGGGCGGCGGGCGGAACGCTGGGCGCGCTGGTCGGCGCGGTCGTCGCGTTCCTGATGTTGCTCGGGATCTATGGGATGAATTACAGCTTTATCCAAAAAAAGGTAAGAAAGGACCGCACCGGTGTCTCGGACAGCACGGCGGAAATATCCCGGCTGTTTGTGATGACGGTCGTGCCGATCATCCTGAGTCAGACGGTCTATCAGCTCAGCGGCACAATTGATAATGCCGTGTTCGGACAGATAATGGTTTTCCAGGGAAAGAGCGAGGAGGAGACCTCGCTGCTGTGGGGAATCTACGCCAATAAATACCGGATGCTGACGAATCTGCCGGTGGCCATCGCCACGGCGCTCGGCACCTCGATCGTTCCGGCACTCGCAAACACCTGGGCGGTCGGGGACGATGACGAAGTGCGCGAAAAGATCGCCTCCTCGGTGCGGTTCAACATGCTGCTGGCCATCCCGTCCGCGGTCGGACTCGGAGTGCTTGCGGAACCGGTGATAAGTCTTTTGTTCCGCAGCACGGAGATCGAGCTGAGCGCCAGACTGCTCGTGGTGGGCTCGGTCGCCGTCGTATTCTTCGCGTACTCCACTTTGACGAACGGGATCCTGCAGGGGATCAATAAAATGAAGCTTCCGGTCTATCACGCGGCAATCTCCCTTGTGCTGCATGTGGCATGTCTTGCCCTGATGCTTATGGTGTTCCGGCTTGATGCCTACGGGCTTGTGCTCGGCAATGTGCTGTACGCTTTTTGCGTGTGTGTCCTGAACTGGCGTGCCATCGCGAAATATGCAGATTACCGGCAGGAGTTCCGCAATACCTTCCTTATGCCGGCGCTCTGTGCAGCCGTGATGGGAGCGGTGGCCTATCTGGTCTACCACGGATTGTATCAGGCAACGCGCCACAATACGATTTCGGTTATTCTGGCGATGTCTGTCGCCGTGCTCTGCTATGCGCTGCTGCTGGTTGTGACCCGGACGGTGTCGGAGGAGGAGCTCCTCGGATTTCCGAAGGGGACAGCGCTCGTAAGGCTTTTGAGGAGAACACGCCTGCTGCATTAGGCATCCGGGTATAGCATCCTGGTATAAATTCTCAAAATTCGTCCATACTTTTAGCAAAACGCGAAAAAGGAGGAGGACGATGAAACGTGCAGTAAGGTATCTTGCCTGTATTATGGCTCTCGGCATGATGTTTACAATCTGTTATTACGCGAGCTATAAGAGCGCGTTAAAACGGCTGCGGGAGATGGAGACGAAACAGAACGTCAACGCGCTGCTGGACGACAGGCAAAAGCAGGCGGAGCAAATGTTTTCCAGCCTGTTCGGAGGAACGGCGGGAGTGCGGGCGGATCAGGGCACGGATTCCGCAGATCGGGCGGAGGACTCTGCGGGAGGTTCCCTCGGAGAAGGAAAACCGGAGGGATCAGCCGGAGCAGAGGGAGCGAATCAGCCGGCGTCCGGAGGTGCGGGACAGGATGCGGAGCTGATGGGAAACGCGGGACAGGACGGCGACGCGGGGCTGCCGGATGACGGTGAGGAAGTGTCGAGTATAAAAGAGGCGATCATTGTGCCGAAAACCAAGATCGTTATGGAAATACTGGAGGTGTCCACCGGCGAATTTCAGACGCAGGAGATCGTGCCGGATTCGATCATGATCGGTATGACCAGGCAGCAGCTGTCGGATTATCTGGCGAGAGAGATGGCGGATATGCCGGTCTCGGAGTATGAGAAGGGGCTGTATGCCAGCGCGCTGATCACCTTTTCCGAGAACAAGGTCATTATACGGAAAAGCTACGACGCCGCGCGGGTCGATTTCAAATATTATCTGGCAATCAAAAACGGCGAGGTCATCGTGTATTACAGCGACCGGAAAACCGTTTACGAATACACGGGAATCAAGGCGATCGGCCTGGAGGAGGAGGCGAGGCTCGCGCTGCTGGAGGGAGTCCGGGTGAAGGATTCCGAGGAGCTGTTCGCGCTGCTGGAGAGCTATTCCAGTTAAAAAGCCGATCGGACGCCGAAGGGAGGGAGCGTATTTTGACGGAACGAAGCTATCAGGTGGTTGTGACGGGCGGGGGCGCGTCCGGTATGACGGCGGCCATCCTGGCCGCGAGAAGCGGGCTTCGCACCGCCGTGCTCGAGACCAACGACATGGTCGGGAAAAAGCTGCTGGCGACGGGAAACGGAAAATGCAATTTTACAAACAGCCGGCAGCTGCCGGACTGCTACCGCGGGCGGGGAGCGGAGACGGCAATGCGCCTCCTGGAGCGCTACGATGTGCACAGAGTGCTCTCGTTCTTTGAGGAGCTCGGAATATATCCGAAGCAGAGGAACGGCTACTGGTATCCGAATTCCGAGCAGGCTGCGTCCGTCCGCGAGGCGCTGCTCGAGGAGCTGCTGCGATGCGGGGTTGACGTGATAACCTGCTGCCGGGTGAAGTCCGTCCGCCGCCTCGGGGATAACTTCCGGGAGCTGTCCCAACAAAGGGACGGGAAAGAATCGGCGCGGGCGGCGCGGTTCCCGCACGGCCCGCGTTTTGAGATTACGGCGGGATGGCGGGAGAAGAAGAGCGCTCCCGACGGCAGGAAGAAAAAAGAAAAGCGGGAGAAGCCGCAGTATTCGGAGGAGCGGGACATCCTTTTTGAGGCGGACTATGTGGTCCTGGCC
>CAMWWR010000264.1 GCA_947178045.1 uncultured Clostridia bacterium | reverse complement strand
CCATGTTTGAGCAGCCGGGACTTAAGCCGTCCGAGGGGCAGACCGCGGTGCCGTTCGGAGAGCTCGTCGGAACCTCCTTCCGGGGGATTGACAACAATGATTATTATGTGACAACGCAGTACGGCACGTTCCTGCCGGGCTCGGATTATGAGGCGATGTACAATTCCGGGGCGGGCTTCGAGGTGAGGATCTCCGGTATTGTGCGGGCGAAGGAGGGCACCTCGATGTCGATGCTCGCCGCCGGCATCGCGTACAGCGACGCGCTGACAAAGCGGATCATTGACGCGGGCAGCAAGTCGGATATCGTGAAAGCGCAGCAGGCTGCCGATGTCAATATCATGACGATGCAGGAGTTCGGCGACGGCGAGAAGGATATGTTTATCGCGTATCTCGGCGGAAGCTCCGTCCCTTATATGATACTGCTCTTCCCGAGCAGCTTTGAGGCGAAGGACGAGGTGATCGCTTATCTTGACGCCTTCAATGAGGGCAAGTCGGAGGATGATGTGGTCACCTACACGGATCTTGCCGGAACGATGTCGAGCATGACGAGCGGCATTATGGACGGTATTACGATCGTGCTTATCGCTTTCGCGGCAATATCCCTTGTCGTCAGCATGATCATGATCTGCATCATTACCTATACGAGCGTGATCGAGCGGACGAAGGAGATCGGTATCTTGAAGGCGCTCGGCGCGAGGAAGAAGGATATCACGCGCGTGTTCGACGCGGAGACGATGATCCTCGGCGTGTTCTCGGGCCTGCTCGGCGTATTTATCGCATGGCTGTGCACCTTCCCAATCAACAATGTGATCAACCGGTTTGCAGGGCTTACGGGGGCGTCGCATCTGCAGCTGAAGCATGCGCTGATTCTCGTGGCAGTCAGCACGGTCCTGACCGTTATTGGCGGTCATATTCCGGCGAAGATGGCGTCGAAGAAGGACGCGGTCGAGGCGCTCAGAGCCGAATGATCCGGAGTATGCCGGTGCGAAAAACAGTGGGAATTTCCGACGCAATTTCATACGAAAACGCCCGTCTCAATCCCGGAGGGATTGTTCTGTAAACAGGAACGATTTGCATTTACCCCTTGACTATTTTCTGAATTCGTTATACGATTATCACATCAAGAGGAACGTTCGGAGACAGAACGGGCTGCCGCGCAGGCTTTTGTGTATTGTCTGCGGCGGGCGGCATTGCTGATTCGGCAGATTGAGAGGGAAGATGGAACGAGTTGCGATAGTGACAGACAGTAACAGCGGCATTACTCAAAAGGAGGGCAGGGAGCTGGGCATTTCCGTTCTTCCGATGCCCTTTACGATCGACGGCGAGACCTTTTATGAGGACATCAGCCTGACACAGGAGGAATTTTATGAGCGCCTTGCGGCGGGAGCGGATATCGCGACATCGCAGCCGACGGCGGGGGACGTGATCGACCTGTGGAAAAAGCTCCTGGAGGAATATGATTCCGTAGTGCATATTCCGATGTCGAGCGGACTGAGCGGCTCCTGCGAGACGGCTATTATGCTGGCCGAGGATTTTGACGGCAGGGTGCAGGTGGTAAATAATCAGAGAATTTCCGTGACATTGCGCCAGTCCGTGCTGGATGCGATCGCGCTTGCCAGTCAGGGCAGAACGGCGGTGGAGATTCGCGAAATTCTTGAGCGGGACAAGATGGAATCGAGCATCTACATTATGCTCGACACCCTGAAATATCTGAAAAAGGGCGGGCGGATCACGCCTGCGGCTGCGGCGCTCGGCACGATTCTGAATTTGAAGCCGGTGCTCCAGATTCAGGGGGAGAAGCTCGACGCGTTTACAAAGGCGCGCAATGTCAAGCAGGGGAAGCGCGCGATGATTGATGCAATGAAGCGCGATATTGAGACGCGTTTTTCCGACGGCAGCGAACAGCCGGTCTATCTGGAGATTGCCTACACCTTTGACCGGGGAGCGGCGGAGAACTTTAAGGCCGAGGTGCAGGAGCAGATTCCGGGCTACGACATCCATGTCGATCCACTGTCACTGAGCGTATCCTGCCATATCGGACCGGGAGCTCTGGCTTTGGCGTGCTCGAAAAAGTTGCCGGAATTGAAATAAAACAGTGTTGGTTTTGAGGGCTGCAGCTGCGCAAAGGGCGGAGTTGCAGCCCTTTCATTCACACGCCCGCATAAGGAATATAGTCGCTTGCAGCGACATGCGGGCGGCGCGCGAGCAGGAGAAAAAGCGTGCTCCTGCTCGATTGCAGGACGCGAACACAAGGAGGGCGGGGAGAAAATGAAAAAAGCAAGAAAAATCAGGATGGTCGCGGCGGATCTCGACGGGACTCTGCTGCGCAAAGATAAGAAGATTTCGGACTATACGGACGAGGTGATCCAGAGGCTGCGTGCAGACGGCGTGATTTTTGTGGCGGCGACCGCCAGACCTGTGCGCGCCGTGAAGGAATTTCTGCCGTGGCTGCAGTATGACGCGGGCATTTTCCACAACGGGGCGGTGGTGTACGATGCCGGTGTGAGGGTCGGAGGCGTCGGAGTGAAAAATGCCGGCGAGCTGGCGGGCCGCGTACTGGCGGACAGGCCGGACTGCCATGCGGCGGTCGAAGCGGATGATGTGCTGTACGCGAATTTTGATGCGGAACGGATCTGGCCGGGGGCCGTGTATGTCAGGACGGAGGATTTCTCCATGCTTCGGGGCCACAGCGCGGACAAGATGATTTTCGAGGCGTGCTCCATGGAGGAGCTGGAGGAGTTCCGGCGCTATCTCCCGGAGGAGCTCTACATACAGCTTTCCGAGAATCGGATCGCGATGGTCATGAACCGCAAAGCGACCAAAACGGAGGGGCTGCGCCTGCTTGCCGCACGGCACGGGTTTTCGCTGCGCGAGACGGCGGCGTTCGGCGATGATTATAATGATATCGAGATGCTGAGAGAATGCGGAACGGGAATCGCGGTGGCGAACGCGCTGGAGGAGGTGCGGGCCGCGGCGGACGGGGTCTGCGGAAGCAACGAGGAGGACGGCGTTGCCCGCTGGCTGGAGGAGAATCTCCTGAGCGGAGGGGGAGGCGCGGAATGAAGTCCTACAGCGTTATATTCTTTGATCTGGACGATACGCTTCTGGATTATCAGGATGCGGAGACGAATGTGATGAGAAGGCTGTTTGCAGCCGGGGGAAGGCCATGCTCGGCGCAGACGGAAAAGGAATTGTGGGAGATGTCATCGTACTACTGGGACAAGTACAGGCTGACAGATTCGGAGGATACTTTTATTCAGGAAAATTATCATGCGCTGTTTTATAATTATCTGGCGGATTTTATGGCAGAGCTGGGGAGGAGATATGGCTTTGCATGTCCGCCGGAGCGGCTGCAGGCGCTCTTTTTGGAATATCTCTCGCAGGAGAGCAGAGCGGTCGAAGGAGCGGAGGAGGTTCTGCGCTTTTTTCGGGAGAGAGCGGTGTTGATGCTGGCGTCCAACGGCCTGGAATGGGTACAGAAGAGACGGCTTGGGAAGCTTGCGCCTTATTTTGGCGGAATGCTCATCTCAGAGGAGGCCGGTGTGATCAAGCCGGGACGGCGCTTCTGGGAGCTTGCACTGGAACGTGCGGGCTGTGAACCGCAGAACTGCCTGATGGTGGGCGACTCGCTGAAAAACGATATTCTGGGCGCTGCCGCCTTCGGCATGGATACCTGTTGGGTGAACCGGAAGGGAAAAGAACGCGGCGGTGCGGCTCCGACCTGGGAGGTCCGTGAGCTGAGGGAAATGTGCAAGCTTTAGGAATCAGGAAGATTCCGTACCGCCGGCAGAAAAAAGTTACAGTTCAGCCTTCGGCTTCCCTGTAACAGAAAAAAAGCCGGTCTATGCGATTTCTTGAGTTTCCGCATTTTACATTCCGGGTGTTCGGGAACTGCTTCTTTCTGCA
>CAMWWR010000263.1 GCA_947178045.1 uncultured Clostridia bacterium | reverse complement strand
GCCTCATACATGGCAAAGTGGCGCTCGCTGGAAGGGGTGGCCAGCATCCGAAGAAGCTGTTCCCGGGATTTTTCCTCCAGCTTCGGGATCTGTCCCAGGCCGTACCGTCCGATCTCCAGGGAACGAATCGCCTTCTGGAAGGCCTCCTTGTAATTTTTGCCGATGCTCATGACCTCGCCCACGGCGCGCATCTGCGTGCCGAGCCGGTCCTCCACGCCCTTAAACTTTTCAAAGGCCCAGCGGGCAAATTTGATCACCACATAATCGCCGTCCGGCACATACTTGTCCAGAGTGCCGTACTTCCCGCACGGAATATCCTTCAGCGTCAGGCCGGATGCCAGCATGGCGCTGACCAGAGCGATCGGGAAGCCCGTGGCCTTCGATGCCAGCGCCGATGAACGCGATGTCCGAGGATTGATCTCGATCACGATGATCCGGTCGCTTACAGGGTCGTGGGCGAACTGTACATTGGTTCCGCCGATGACCTGCACGGATTCCACAATGCTGTAGGCCTGCTCCTGCAGACGCTTCTGAACCTCTTTGGAGATGGTGAGCATGGGTGCCGCACAGAAGGAATCCCCTGTATGTACGCCCATCGGATCGATATTTTCAATAAAGCAGACGGTGATCATATTTCCGTCCGCGTCGCGCACGACCTCAAGCTCCAGCTCCTCCCAGCCGAGAATGGATTCTTCCACCAGAACCTGTCCCACCAGAGAGGCCTGCAGTCCTCTGGCGCATACCGTGCGCAGCTCGTCCTTATTGTACACCAGGCCGCCGCCCGCGCCGCCCATTGTGTAAGCCGGGCGCAGAACCACAGGATATCCCAGCCCGTCCGCGATTTTCAGCGCCTCGTCCACGGTGTAGGCTACCTCGCTCCGGGCCATCTCGATGCCCAGTGCATTCATTGCATTCTTAAATTCGATGCGGTCCTCGCCGCGCTCGATGGCATCCACCTGAACGCCGATTACCTTTACCTGATATTTCTCCAGAATTCCTGCGCTGGCGAGCTCCGCGCAGAGATTGAGCCCCGACTGCCCGCCGAGATTAGGCAGCAGCGCATCCGGCCGCTCCTTTGCAATGATCTGCTCCAGACGCTCCTTGTTCAGCGGCTCGATGTAGGTGACGTCCGCCGTCTCCGGGTCTGTCATGATCGTGGCCGGATTGGAATTCACCAGTACGATCTCATAGCCTAGCTTTTTCAGTGCCTTGCAGGCCTGTGTGCCGGAATAGTCGAACTCACAGGCCTGGCCGATAATGATCGGACCGGAGCCTATGATCAAAACTTTATGAATATCAGTTCTCTGCGGCATATTATAACCTCCTCGTATCAATATTCTGCAGCGGAAAATCTGCAGAAGCAGTCTTATTGTATCATGTCCTTCGGATATGATAAGCGCATTTGCGCACTTTCCCTCCGGCGGACATTATACCATGTCCTCCGGACATGTTTCCCTGCGGGGCATGCGCACGATTCGCTGATGTATTTGTCCTCCCGCTGGTCGGACGCGAATCGGCGCAGGTATAATGTCTGGCGACATTATACCATAACATGGACTGATTTACAAACACAGAATATTAGGCTTGCAAATTTTATAAAAGGTGGTTATAATAAGCAGTATCAAGTCAGCGGAGAAGAAGCTTCGGTTTCGGAATTTTTCAGAGAGCCGGTGGTCGGTGCGAACCGGTAAAGGAAGGAGCCTTTCCACTTCGGAGCTGCCGGTGAAAGCCGGAGGTTGGCAGCCTTTATCCTGCTGTAAAGAGGTCGCGGCGCGAGCCGGACGGAGTCTGCAAAGCATACAGAGGATGCGGAGCGGGCCGGGTTCGCGGCAGGACAATTTGGGTGGCAACGCGGAAGAACTTTCGTCCCATGTTCGTGGGATGAAGGTTTTTTTCTTTTCAGGGATTTCTTCGTTACAGGGAAGCCGAAGGTCGAACGGTAACATGCTTCGGAACGACCGGGGATATAAAGCGCCGGTGTATGGAAGTCTCCCGAAGGAAGAATTGTCCCCGCAGGCCGGAAATACCTTTGCGGGCGTAAATTGCCCTGTGCAGGAAATGCAAAAAGAGAAAAAAATGTTAAAATTGAAAGAAGGAGGGAATTTCATGCTGGATTTAAAATTTGTCCGGGAAAATCCGGAAATCGTGAAGCAGAACATCCGCAACAAATTTCAGGACGGAAAGCTTCCGCTTGTCGACGAGGTGATTGCGCTTGATGCCGAGAACCGCGCCGCAAAGCAGGAGGCGGACAATCTGCGCGCAAACCGCAACAAGCTTTCCAAGCAGATCGGCGCTCTGATGGGTCAGGGCAAAAAGGATGAGGCGGAGGAAGTAAAGAAACAGGTGAACGAGCAGTCGGCGCGCCTTGCCGAGCTTGAGGCGAAGGAGGCGGAGCTCGAGGAGAAGATCAAAAAGATCATGATGACGATCCCGAACATTATCGATCCGAGCGTGCCGATCGGCAGAGATGATTCCGAGAATGTCGAGGTTCAGAAATACGGCGAGCCGGTTGTTCCGGATTTTGAGATTCCGTACCATACGGAGATTATGGAGCGTTTCAGCGGGCTTGACCTGGATGCGGCGCGGCGCGTGGCGGGCAACGGTTTTTACTATCTGATGGGCGATATCGCGCGGCTGCATTCCGCGGTGATTTCCTACGCGCGCGATTTCATGATCGGCCGGGGCTTTACCTACTGTGTGCCGCCGTTTATGATCCGCAGCGACGTTGTGACCGGTGTGATGAGCTTTGCGGAGATGGACGCGATGATGTACAAGATCGAGGGTGAGGATCTGTATCTCATCGGTACGAGCGAGCATTCGATGATCGGAAAATTTATCGATCAGATTCTGCCGGAGGAAAAGCTCCCGTACACGCTGACGAGCTATTCGCCGTGCTTCCGCAAGGAGAAGGGCGCGCACGGCATCGAGGAGCGGGGCGTGTACCGCATCCATCAGTTCGAAAAGCAGGAGATGATCGTGGTCTGCAGGCCGGAGGAATCCCCGATGTGGTTTGATAAGCTCTGGCAGAATACGGTTGATCTGTTCCGCTCGCTCGATATTCCGGTGCGCACGCTGGAATGCTGCTCGGGTGATCTGGCGGATCTGAAGGCGAAATCGGTCGATGTGGAGGCGTGGTCGCCGAGACAGAAAAAATATTTTGAGGTCGGCAGCTGTTCGAACCTCGGCGATGCGCAGGCGCGCCGCTTAAAGATTCGTGTGGCCGGAGAGGGAGGAAAGTATTTTGCGCATACCTTAAACAATACGGTGGTCGCGCCGCCGCGCATGCTGATCGCCTTTCTTGAGAATAACCTGCAGGCAGACGGAAGCGTGCTCATTCCGGAGGCGCTGCGGCCATATATGGGAGGCATGGAAAAGATAATGTGAAGCGGCCGGGCAGATACAGCGGCAGCTTTGCGAGTGTTAAAAACGAACACATCTTCCATATAGAAAGATTGAGAGGAATTATGGGAAAATATCATTTTATCCGGCATTTTAAGACGATCACGAAGCACAGGCACCAGGTGATCCGCCACTGCTTTAAGGCGGGCATCGGCTTTCAGGGGCTGTTTCATGACCTGTCCAAATATGTGCCGTCCGAATTTCTGGTCGGTGCAAGATATTATCAGGGCAGCCGCAGCCCGAACGAGGGCGAGAGGGAGGCCTACGGCTATTCCAAGGCATGGATGCACCACAAGGGGCGAAACCGCCATCACTTTGAATACTGGACGGACTATGACCCTGAGACGAAAAAGCTCTCCCCGGTGCCGATGCCGAAGCGCTATGTGATCGAGATGTTCTGCGACCGCGTGGCCGCCGGGAAGATTTACAGAGGAGATGCGTACGACGACCGAAATCCGCTCGACTATTTTCTGAAGGGCGATAAAGCGCGTATGATTCACCCGCAGAC
>CAMWWR010000262.1 GCA_947178045.1 uncultured Clostridia bacterium | reverse complement strand
CGCGGAGACCGATCTCGGCCGTTGCATGATCGGGGATGTCAGTCCAAAGGTGCGCGGGCTTTGCGTCTGGGTAAGGGAGCTGTACGACTGCAAGGGAAATCGGCTGCCGGACCGGGTTCCGGGAACCAATCAGAGCATCCGTTTTGCCGCCGATCTGAGCACGCAGATCATCGACGGCGCAGACTATCTGCACGGCAGACATACCGGCATCGTCAGCGATAATACTCACGGCATTCTGCTGAGGCCCGAGGGCACGCTGACGAACAACGGCACCAAGGGAAATCCCTGCCTTGTCGCGGATATTTTCGGAGATTTCCGGGAGGAGCTTCTGCTGCGTACCTATGATAGCTGGTCCATCGTGATCTACACCAGCCTGGATATTTCCCGCCATAAGCTGTTCACACTGATGCACGATACCATGTACCGGACCGGTATCGCATGGCAGAACAACTGCTACAACCAGCCATGCTATACAAGGTTTTATTATGCGGGCGATATGGACTTTTCCCAGGTGCTGCCGTGGCTGGACGCAGAACGGGCAGAATAAGAGCAGAATCATCACGGCAGATGCACACGGATTTGCAGGGGAATATGCCGTTTCACGACGTAAATCCGCACTGGAAACGCTTTCATAAGTGTTTCCCTAAAATACAATTGACAAATCCTTCTGTACCCTCTATAATATATCAAGCGATTTAGAACATGTGATATAGAATGCTGAAAAGGAGTATCCTGCCATGCCGCCAAAAGCAAAATTCACACGGGACGAAATCATTGCTGCAGCCCTGCAGATCGTCCGGGAACAGGGCATGGACGCCGTGACCTCCCGGGAGCTCGGCAAGCGCCTGGGCAGCTCTGCCTGCCCCATCTTCACCGTCTTTGCAAATATGGATGAGGTAAACGCCGCCCTTCTTGATGCGGTCAGAGCATGCTACCGGGAATACATTGCCGAGGGCTTAAGCGAGGAGCTCGCCTTCCGGGGCGTCGGCACCGCCTATATTAAATTTGCGTTAAGGGAACCGAGATTCTTCCGGCTTCTGTTTATGACGGAGCAAAAAAATCCGACCGACATCGGCCATACGCTGATCCTGATCGACGAAAGCTACGACAAAATCCTGCGCTCCGTCCAGGAGCCTTATGGTCTGTCGGAGGAGGATGCCAAAAGGCTTTACCAGCATCTCTGGATATACACCCACGGGATCGCCGCTCTGTGCGCCACAAGGGTCTGCACCTTCACCGATGAAGAAATCCAAACGATGATGGCAGAAATCTTTTTAAGCTTGCTGAAAGAAATAAAGAGGGAGGCAGTAAAATGATAAAAATGGAGGACATCCGCAAATCCTACGGCCCGCAGGACAACCGTTTCGAGGTTTTGAAGGGAATTTCGCTCACCGTTGAGGACGGCGATTTCCTAGTTCTGCTCGGCGCATCCGGCTCCGGCAAATCCACGCTCTTAAATGTGGCCTCCGGCCTGGAATACCCCGACAGTGGGAAAATCCTCTACGACGGGGAAGATATTGCCGCGCTTTCCGATGAGGAACGGACAAGATTCCGAAAGGAAAAGACCGCTTTTATTTTCCAGCAGTACTATCTGCTGCCCCACCTGAACGTGGAACAGAATGTGAAAATGGGCGCCGACCTGGCCAGCAACAAGGATTACCGGAAGACCATCGAGGCAGTGGGGCTGGCCGAAAAACGCGCCAAATACCCGCACGAGCTCTCCGGCGGCGAGCAGCAGCGCGTGGCTGTGGCAAGGGCGCTGGCCAAAAAGCCGGAGGTTCTGTTCCTTGACGAGCCTACCGGGGCGCTGGACGAGACAACCGGCCGCCAGGTGCTGGATTACATAGACCGGCTGCAGAAAGAATTGGGCTTTACTATTATCATGGTCACGCACAACGCCAATATCGCGGATATGGCAAAAACCGTTCTCCGGATGAACAGCGGCAAAATCGTGGAAGCCTGGCAGAATGAAAGCCAGAAAACAGCTTATGAGATAGGATGGTGACGGAAATGCGGGACGTTTTCAAATCCGCAGGTATTATTATTATTTCCTTTTGCGCTGTATTCGTGTGCACGCTCTTTCTGAATTACAATATCGATCTGAAAAGTGCGGAGGGGCTGATTTTTCAGGAGGATGCGCAGTACTTTTACCATGCGCAGATAATGACGGGAAAAATGGTCAGCGCGCTCAGCGGCGGCTGTCTGCTGCTCACCTCCGCGGTCATGCTCTGCTTTTATATCGGACATTATATTGATACGCACAGCAAATCGCTCGGCATCTTAAAGGCAATGGGCTATTCCGCCGGAAGGCTCGCCTGCAGCTTCGCGGGCTTCGGACTGAGCGTGTTTACCGGCACGGGCCTGGGCTATGCCGGAGCGCATATCATAATGCCGCAATTTTATAAAACGCAGAATAAAGAGGGACTGCTGCCGGAAATTCATATTCACTTTCACCCGGCGCTGCTGCTGGCCCTTGTGGTTTTGCCGACACTCGCTTTCTGCCTGCTGTCCGTGCTGTACGGACGGCTCCGTCTGAAGGCCCCGGTTCTGGAGCTGCTGAAGGGCAGGTCCTCCTCCAAAATAAAGGTCGCAAAAAGCACAGGGACTGCGAAGGCAGGGCGCGAGCTGCCCTTTTTGCAGGAATTGAGAAGCTCTGTCCTCCGCCAGCGCAAATCCCTCGTGTTTTTTATCGGCTTTGCATCATTCTGCTACGCTGCCATGATGCAGATGTCCTTCAGCATGGATGAGCTGGCAAGCCGGATGATGGCGCTGATGATCCTCCTGATCGGTATTGTTCTGTCGTTCGTCACGCTCTTTCTCGCCACGACCTCCGCTGTGAAGGCAAATTGGAAGACGCTCGCCGTGATGCGCGCACTCGGCTACCCGGACCGGGAGTGCAGCAGCAGCGTCCTCGGCGGCTATCGCCTGCCCGCCTGCATCGGCTTTGCACTCGGCACGGTCTATCAGTATGTCCTGTTGCAAATTGCGGTCACGGTGGTCTTCCGGGATGTCGAAAATATGCCGGAATTTCATTTCGACGTGCCTGCACTGGTGGTGGCACTGATTTCCTTTACGGCCCTGTACGAGCTGATTCTGCATGCCTATGCGAGGAAGATCCGGCGGATGTCAATCCGGGAGGTTATGCTGGACGAGGATTAGTCATCCAATACATACCCCATCTCATACCACTCCTCCCCGCCCCATGAGGATTTCGCAATTCCATAATTGCGGAATCCCATTTTCTCGTACATTTTCACCTTCGACTCCAGGCACGTCAGGATCAGCAGCCTTCTGCCCCTCTCCTGTTCCCTGCAAAGATACCGGGATACAATCTCCCTTGCCAGGCCCTGTCCGCGGTATTCCGGCAGCACATCCAGCCCCAGCAGCATAATGTTCTTCCCTTCCGGATCGTACAGTCCGGAATCCGAAAAAAATTCATCCCGGAAGGCGCATTCTTTTGTTGATAATCCGTTTAAAAATCCTGCAAGCCTGCCCGTCTTTCGGTCAACGGCGACCAAAAACAGCTCCGGCGCGGCCGCGACTCTCTCCTTCATCATTGTCTCGGAGCATGCCTCATTTGGCGGGAAACAGACCTTTTCGATCTCCGCCGCCTGATCCGCCTCTTCGGGCAAAATATTTCGAAATTCAAACCGCTCGCTCAGCTCCTTATCAAAAGAGTCACATTCCTTCGGCTGCTTCCGGAATTCTTTGCGCTCTTCCCCTGTCCGATCCTGGCATTTATCATCCTCCTGGTCGGCATCTCCGCCAGCGATATTCCCGCCATCAGCCAGCCACCGCAGCACCTCTCCCTCCACATCGCCGCTGTCCACCCAGTAATCCGGCGAAAATCCTCTGCCCTCAGGGCAGGCATTACTTTCTGCTTTCCCCATATTCGGCCTCCTCTCGTCATTGTAA
>CAMWWR010000261.1 GCA_947178045.1 uncultured Clostridia bacterium | reverse complement strand
CTGCCGCTCGCAAGGTCAGGCAGATACTTCTGCTTCTGCTACTCGGTGCCGTAGGTGAGGATCGGGTCGCAGCAAAGGGAAGTGTGAGCGGACACAATGATCGCCGTCGTGCCGCAGACCTTTGCAAGCTCCTCAACGCACATCGCGTAGGTGAGCACGTCGCAGCCCTGCCCGCCGTACTCCTTCGGCACAGGGATGCCGAGGAAGCCCGCCTTCGCCATCTTCTCCACCGTGGCCTTCGGGAATTCCTCCGTCTCGTCAACCTCTATTGCAAGAGGCTTTACTTCCTTCTCGGCAAACTCTCTGAAAAGAGTTCTCGCCATTTCATGCTCTTTACTTAAGGTAAAATCCATGATCTGCATTCCTCCATATCATTCATGTTATCTCAATCAACCCGGGTCTTGCCTCCATAACCCAAGTTCAGCAGCCTCCGCGGGAATATCCCCCCCAGAGCCTGCCTGTCGCTGCCGTTCTATCTCAAATTACTTGCTGTAGTCGTAGAAGCCCTTTCCGGTCTTCTTTCCGAGCTTGCCCGCGCGAACCATCTTGCGGAGCAGCGGATGCGGACGGTACTTGGAGTCGCCCGTCTCATGCTGAAGAACCTCCATGATGGCAAGTACGATATCCAGGCCGACCAGATCGCCGAGCGCAAGCGGTCCCATCGGATGGGATGCGCCGAGCTTCATCGCCTCGTCGATATCGGAAACGCTCGCGATGCCGTCGGCGTAGATGCCGATTGCCTCGTTGATCATCGGGATGAGGATGCGGTTTACAACGAAGCCCGGAGCCTCCTTCACCTCAACCGGGGTCTTGCCGATCTCGGAAGCGATGGTTTTGATCTTCTCCACAAGCTCCGCCGGGGTGTTCTCGCCGGCGATAACCTCAACAAGCTTCATTCTGTCCGCCGGATTGAAGAAATGCATACCGATCATCGGTCTGTCAAGTCCTGCTCCGATCTCCGTGATGGAGAGGGAAGAGGTATTCGTAGCAAAGATGCAGTCCTTCTTTACGATGGACTGAAGCTCCGCGGATGTCGTCTTCTTGATCTGCATATTTTCCGGGGCAACCTCGATCACAAGATCGCAGTCCGTGCAGATATCCTTCAGGCCCGTCACGATCTTCGCAGCGATCGCGTCCGCCTTCTCCTGCGTGATCTTCTCCTTGCCTACAAGGAAGTTGAGGTTCTTTAAGATTCTGTTCTTGCCGCCGTCGGCGAACTCCTGCTTAATGTCGCATAAGCATACCTCATAGCCGTCCGTCATCGCAAATGCCTGCGCAATGCCCGCACCCATCGTACCTGCGCCGATAATACCTACCTTCATAATTGTATCCTCCTATTTTAAGTTCCGCAGAATTCCTTCTCAGCGCCTTTACCGTGGAAGGGATTTCTTCCGCTCTGCTCCTGAAATCCCTTCCGGCGCTGTTCCGGAATTCTGCTGTTTGAGTTCCGTATGCGCCCTCCCAGTACCAATCCCCAGGAATCAATTTCCGTCCGCTCTGCTTCCGGAACTCTGCTGTCTGATATTTTTTAGCAGTTCTTGAACGGAACTACCTTCAACTTCTTTTCCTTGTCCTTCTCGAGGAAGTTGCCCATGCCGGCCTTCTGGTCCTCGGTCTCGAAGCAGTCGCCGAACAGCTTCTCCTCGATGACGATCGCCTGGTCCATATTGACCTGCAGGCCGTCGTTGATCGCCTTCTTGCAGTTTCTCACGGCGATCGGAGCGTTCGCTGCGATGATGGAGGCGAGCTTCTTCGCCGCCGGCATCAGCTCCTCGAGCGGGTAAACATTGTTTACAAGGCCGATGCGGTAAGCCTCGTCCGCCTTGATGTTGCGCGCTCCGTAGATCATCTCCTTCGCCTTGCCGACGCCGACGATCCGCGCAAGCCTCTGCGTTCCGCCGAAGCCCGGCGTGATGCCGAGCCCGACCTCCGGCTGTCCGAACACCGCGTTCTCCGAGCAGATGCGGATGTCGCAGCTCATGGAAATCTCGCAGCCCCCGCCGAGTGCAAAGCCATTGATCGTAGCGATCACCGGAATCGGGAACGTCTCAAGCTTGCGGAATACATCGTTGCCCTTCTTGCCGAAGGCCTCGCCCTCCGCCTTTGTGAGCGTGCTCATCTCGGCAATGTCCGCGCCCGCGACAAACGACTTCTCGCCCGCGCCGGTCAGGATCAGCGCGCGCACAGTCGCCAGATCGACCGCGTCAAGCGTCTCGTTCAGCTCGTCGAGCACCTGGCTGTTCAGCGCGTTCAGCGCCTTCTGACGGTCGATCGTAATGGTGCCGACCGCTCCCTCAACCTCGTATTTAATAAATTCCATCGGATTCTTCTCCTTTACCAAGTTCTGTCCGTTTCAATCCTCGATTTTTACGATCGTGGAGCAGCCCATACCGCCGCCGATGCACAGCGTCGCGAGACCTGTCTTCGCGCCCTTCGCCTGCATCTCATGAAGCAGCGTTACAAGGATGCGGCAGCCGGATGCGCCAACCGGATGTCCGAGCGCGATCGCGCCGCCGTTCGGGTTGAGCTGCTTATCCACATCAATACCGAGATCCCTGCCGACCGCTACGGACTGTGCAGCGAATGCCTCGTTTGCCTCGATGATGTCGAAATCCTCGATCTTCATGCCCGCCTTTGCCATAACCTTCTTCGTGGCAGCGACCGGTCCGATGCCCATTACCTCCGGGCGAACGCCTGCCAGCGCGCCTGCCACAAACGTAGCCATCGGCTTAACGCCGAGCTCCTTCGCCTTCTCCTCGCTCATTACAACGATGGCTGCCGCGCCATCGTTGATGCCGGACGCATTGCCTGCGGTAACGAAGCCGTTCGGGTTGATCGGACGGAGCTTTGCAAGTCCCTCGATCGTCGAACCGTGTCTCGGGCCCTCGTCGGTATCAAAAATCACGGTCTCCTTCTTCTTCTTGATCTCAACCGGAACGATCTCCGCCTTAAATGCGCCCGACTTCTGCGCTGCCTCGGCCTTCTGCTGGCTCTTCAGCGCGAACTCGTCGAGCTCCTCGCGGGTCAGGCCCCACTCCTCGCAGATATTGTCGGCCGTCTTGATCATATGATAATCATTGAAAGCATCCCACAGAGCGTCCTTGATCATCGTGTCGACCAGGGTGCCGTTGTTCATACGGTAGCCGTAACGAGCCTGAGGAACCGCGTAAGGAGCCATGGACATGTTCTCCATACCGCCTGCCACAACGATGTCGGCATCGCCCGCCATAATCATCTGCGCAGCCTGGTTCACGCAGTTCAGACCGGAGCCGCATACGACGTTCATCGTCACGGCCGGAACCTCGATCGGAAGCCCCGCCTTGATGGAAGCCTGACGTGCGACATTCTGTCCCTGGCCTGCCTGGATTACGCAGCCCATATAGACCTGGTCAACCTTCTCCGGAGCAACGCCCGCTCTCTTCAGCGCCTCTTTGATTACGATCGCGCCCAGCTCCGCCACCGGTGTCGTAGAAAGAGAGCCACCCATCGTACCGATCGCAGTGCGGCATGCGCCTGCTAAAACTACTTTCTTTGACATAAATTTGTCCTCCTTAAAGTATTATGCGGAATCCGCATAGATCAACTAAGAACCATATACCTATCATATCATCTTTTTACCTGTTTGTCAAATTTTTATCAATCTTTTTTTCAATTTCCCAATCCGCCGCGGCCGCCGCGAAAAGAAAGAGGTCACTCTCTAAAATTCTTTGCACGACTTCCGCCTCTTTCACACTCATGCCCCTTTCACGCTTATCTCGTGCACCCGGTAGTCGATCTCTCCGTCCTCCCTCACCTCCATCGTGACGTACGTCGGCACGCGGCTCTGCTGCCGCGGCCGGCTGATGCTGCCCGGATTGATGACCATGATATTTTCCCTTATGTCGATCAGCGGACAGTGCGTATGTCCGAACATGAC
>CAMWWR010000260.1 GCA_947178045.1 uncultured Clostridia bacterium | reverse complement strand
GCCATCTCCGCCATACCGATCACCGCGTTCATCGGCGTGCGGATCTCATGGCTCATATTGGCAAGGAAATCCGATTTCATATTTTCCGACCGCGCAAGCTCAAAATTGGCCTTATGTACAAGATACTGATTTTGCGCCATGCTCGACAGGGCGTCCGCGATCGTGAAAAGGAAGGACGCCGCCTTTTTCACCGCATCCCGTCCGAATACCTTTACCTTGTACACGGCGGCAAGGTATTCCTCCGGGTCCACCCCGATCTCCCTCGCGATCTCCCTTATCCTGTCGGGATTCGGCGGTTCCGTGAGCACCTGCCCGCCGATAAAGCAGCCCACGATCTTCCCGTCCACCTTGATCGGCGCCGCAAAGTCCATCAGGCCCGCATGGCAGTTGTAGATGACGGGCTCCCCCCAGGCCAGCGCCCTCTCCGCTCCCTCTCTGTCGCACTGCTTGCAGCGCGCACAGCCGAGCGCTGAGCTTCTTGTGTACTTTATGCAAAAATCAGAAAAATTTGACCCCTCCGTCACCGCCACACCTTCCGCGTCCGTTGTGAGGGCAGCGACATTGAGCATATCTGAGAACGCATCCTGCATCTTCTGCAAAACCTTCGTGTCAATCAGATCCGCCAGCTGTATCTTATAATCCATACCGTCCATGGACAAGCCTCCTTCTGCCTATCGATCTCCGTACCTATTGCAGGACTGCCTGCGATACTGCTTCGATAAAGAGTTTTTTCGGTTTCTGCGCCACCTCAGCCGATCAGCTTTGCAATCGTGCTCAGCAGCTTTCCCCGATCGACTGGCTTGAGCAGATAGCTCTGCGGCTTGAGCCGGAGCGCCTCCTGGATCCTCTTGGTTTCCGTGACCCCGGTCAGGAAAACCACCGGTATATTTCTGGTTGTATCCGAGGCCCGCAGCTGCTCCAGCACCGCCGGCCCGTTCTGGCCCGGCATCTCATAGTCCAGCAGGATCAGGTCCGTTGTTCTTCTCTCAAGGAATTTCAGGGCGATCGTGCCGCTGACGGCAGTCGCCACATCATAATCGTCGTGCAGATATTCCTTGATCAGCTTCAGCATCATGGAATTATCGTCCACGACCAGAACATGCCTGCGCAGAGTATCGTCCTTCCGCGACGCCGTAATCAGCCCCGACGCGTTCAGCGCGTCGGCCGTGGATTTTCTGTCCTGAGCCTTCTTTGCCGCCTCCTTCTCCTGACGGTTGTCATCCGCCGCTCCGGCCCGGCGTCGGTCCAGAAACCGGGTAATCTCTTCTGCAATCCTGCTCGCGGCCAGCGGCCGGTACAGTGTCAGACTTGCCAGGTTCGCTGCAAGCTTCTCGACCTCGTCGCACTCCTCCTTCGAGCCGACAAGGATGACCGGGACATGCGCGTCCGCCAGGCGGTATCTGGCATTGATGATCTGATTGACACTTTCACGCGATTCGTTATAAATGCCGAACACAAAAGCATCCGGTTTAAAATAGTTCAGATGCCGGTCAATATCATCGTAGCGATTTGATGTCGTCATGGCTTCAAATTCATTGTCCATCTGCGCAAAGAAGCTATCGATTACAGAATTATTTTTGCCCGCGATCAGAACCTTATATTTCATCGCAATCCTCCCCTTTGCTGTTTTCTATATATTATATATGGCGCGGCCATTTCTTTCAAGCTTTTCTGCCGTTCATTTTCCCGTTTTCCGCAGTCCGCATCAAGTGCGCTCCGCCCGGAGAGAAGCAGTTCCCGCAGGACCGGCGACAGCCGCCTGCCGGAGTATTCGCAAATCTGTCCGCGCTTTGTATTCCTTATTTTTCCAAATAGCAATATTTGATTATCTGATATATATAAAGCAATGCCCCGTTTTTATACATTATATACGAAGTTCGCAAAGAAACCAAGGCGAATTATTGACACAATGCACAGTTTATGATATATTTACTGCAATGAGAATAACTGTTTCTATTTCTCATGAGTTAATAAAAACCAGAGGAGGTTGTTTTATGAAATTCAAGAAACTGATGGGTCTGTTCATGGTTTCTTCCCTTGCCGTCGGTTCGCTTGTCGGCTGCGGCGATAAGGAGACCAATGCGAACGCTACTCCGGTCCCGACACAGGCGGATACTCCGGAGCCGACAAAGGCCCCTGATCCGACAGCTGTTCCGGAACCGACAAAGGCTCCTGATCCTACACCGACGGATGCTCCGACACCGACGCCGGTTCCTGAGAAGGATCCGAATACCATCTTCGATTTCAATGCCGATCAGAAATCTCAGGCGCTCTATTTCAGCGACAGAGGAAACGGCACGGCAAGATGGCGCAATACGGGCGGCCACGACAGCGACGAGTGCTTCCTGATCAGCAACCGCAGCGACGGCTGGCACGGCGTTTCCCTCACCATCCCGGATGAGTACATCGGCAAGGTTCTCCATGTTTCCTATTGGGCAAAGCATGAGAATCCGGATCCGATCACGATTTCCTGTACGCTTCAGATCACAAAGCCGGACGGCAACAACGGCTGGCCGGAAAGAGCAAATAACGAGGCCGTTCCAAGCAATGAGTGGACGCTCATCGAGGGCGATATTCCGATCTATGCGGACGTCACGAAGCCGATCATCTCCTGGGAGGCTACGGATACCTTCGATTTCTACATCGACGATGTCCTTGTCACCTTAGTGGAGGGCGCTGTGGCTGAGGCACAGTATCAGGATCTTGTTGTCGACAAACCGGATCTGTCCGGCGTCGAGAGCATCTCTCTCACCTTCAACGACGAGAATCTGTTCTTCGGTAACCGCGGGGACGGCACGCCTGCCATTGTTGCCGGCGGACATGACGATGATTTCGCAATGCAGGTTACGGGCCGTACCTCAAGCTGGAACGGCGCTCAGGTTGATCTGACCGACTACAACCTTGCCGGCAGAACAATCAGCATTTCCTACTGGGCAAAGACCGAGGAGGCAACGGAAGTCAACGTTACGCTCCAGGAGGAGTTCTCTGACGGAAGCGATACCGCTTACAACCGTGTTGCAAGCTCCGGCGACATCACTCCGGGCGAGTGGGTTCAGGTTACTGGCACGATCGAGGTCGGTGCAAATACGGCAAAGCCAATCCTCTATTTCGAGTCCCCGTCCGATACCGCAAGCTTTATGGTTGACGAAGTCGTTATCTCCTTCAGCGGCGCAGGCAGCGCACCGGCTGCAGGCAATGGACAGACACTTTCCTTCACCTTCGCTGACGGCAATGTTTTCTTCACTCCGTTCGGCAGCGGCACGCCTGCCATTGTATCCGGCGGACATGACGATGATTTCGCAATGCAGGTTACGGGCCGTACCGCAGGCTGGAACGGCGCTGCGGCAGATCTCGCTTCCTACAACGCTATGGGCAAGACCGTTTCGATCTCCTACTATGTAAAGACGGAGGAGGCCATTGAGGTCAATGTTACTCTGAACGGCGAGCAGGGTGGCGAAGCTACTTACAACCGCCTTGCATCATCCGGCGAGGTTGCCCCTGGCGAATGGGTTCAGGTGACCGGTTCCGTCGAAGTACCGGCTGACTATACCAAGTGCGTGATTTACTTTGAGTCTCCTTCCGAGACTGCAAACTTCACGATTGACGAGGTTGTTATCACGATCGAATAATTGCGGGTGCTTTTGCACATAAAAGAATCCCTCTGCCGTATGGCAGAGGGATTCTTTTATGTGTCTTGCTGTTTTATGCGCTGTGTGGACTTTCTGTTGTTTTCTGCACTGTGTACATTGTTGCTGTTTTCTACATTGTATGGACTTTCCGCTGTTTTCTGTACCGCGTGCATTTTCACTGTTTTCTATACTGCATAGATTTTCCACTGTTTTCTACGTTATTCACATTTTCTCTGTTTTCTATGCTGCATGGATTTTCCACTGTTTTCTACGTTGTTCACATTTTC
>CAMWWR010000259.1 GCA_947178045.1 uncultured Clostridia bacterium | reverse complement strand
CCGCGGGCACACCCAAACCCTCACAAAATACACCCAATCAAAAATCAGTAAGCCCCCGATTCGTGTCAACATCGCCAGCACCGGCATCGAGGATACGGCCAGCAAAATAACCATGCTGATGGATGCCGCCAGCTTTCCGACGATCACCTGCAGCGGCGAAACGCTCGTCGAGAGCAGAATATCCAGCGTCTGCTTTTCTCTCTCCCCGACGACAGCACCCGCGGTCGAAGCCGGGACGATCAGCAGCACCATCACAAATTCCAGCGCCGTCATAACAATGTACAAGGTCAGGATCCCGGAATAATCAACATTGCTGTTGATCCTTCCCTCATGGTCGAAGGTGAGGTAAAATACCAGCAGGCTGAAGCTCGCCAGCAAAAGATTGTAGGCCAGCAAAAGCACCAGCGTTTTTTTCATTCGCGCCGTCTGCTTCAATTCTTTTTTGTAGACCGGATTGATATATCTCATTTTCCCTTCCATTCCGCGGCATTACGTCGCCGTAACATCTAGGAACAGCTTTTCCAGACTGCCCTCCTCCCGCACGAACGACGAAATTTCCGCCCCTGCCGAGATAAGACCTGTCAAAAGCTCCGCCGCCTCCTCCCGTGTTCCCTCAAACGGAAAGGAAAGGCTATTTTCCTGCTTTGCAATATTTTTTACCTTCTCGTGCGCCTTCAGCAGCTGCAGCGCCGCCTCCGGAAACCGGACATAGTGCAGGATGTACGGGTTGCTGATCGTCTGCTGCCTCAGAATTTCCCGGACATTTCCCTGCATCAGCAGGCGGCCGCGGTCGATGATCCCGATGTTGGTGCAGAGCTCCGACAGCTCCCTCAGATTATGCGAGCTGATGAGAATTGTTTTCCCCTCGGCGCAGAGCTCCTGCAGCAGCTCCTGCATCTGCATACGGTATCTCGGCTCCATGCCGGAGAACGGTTCATCCAGCACGAGCAGCCTCGGGTCGTTGACGAGCGCCCTCGCGATACAGAGCTTCTGCTTCATGCCCCGGCTCATGGAATCGACGAGCTCATCCCGCCACTGCGTCATCCCGAGCATCTCCAGCAGCTCCCCGGATCTTCTCCTGGCCTCCCGCCCGCTCATCCCGTAGAGCGAGGCATAAAATTCCATGTATTCCTGAACCTTCAGATTGTCGTACACGCCGAAAAAATCCGGCACATAGCCGATCTCCTCCTTGAACCGCCTCACATTTCCGGCCAGTCTTCTTCCGCCGATAAAAACATCGCCCGAATCGGCGCGGAGCAGGCCTGCGATAATCTTCATCGTCGTTGTCTTTCCAGCTCCGTTCGGCCCGACAAAACCGAAGAGCTCCCCGTCTCCGATCTGCATCGTCAGGCCGCACAGAGCCGGATAATCCCCAAAGGTTTTTCGCAGATTGAAGATCTGGATCATAGGCCTTCCTCCTGCAGCGGATAGATCTCAAAGCTTACTCCCCGGCTGTGGGAATTCTCTGCCACCTCGCCCAAAACCGAAGCGACGGACTGCTCCGCGGGAATCGCAATGACAAACTCCGGCAGCTCGTAGGCATAGGCCCATACCAGCTCATATACGATCTGCAGCTCGGTCGCGGAAAGACGTCCTCTGACCAGCTCCTGCAGCGTCATTCTGTCCACCTCCGGCAGTTCTGCCTGCCTGCAGTCGGAAAGCTCCGTCGTCCCGCCCCTTTTTACGCTTCCGAGATATACGACCTGATCTCTCGTAACCACGAATACGTTTTTCCAGTCCTTTCCGGCCATATTTCGTACCGTTCCGGCCGCCTGCTCTCCGTCCTGCAGAACGGTTCCGGCAAAGCCGCCGCTCTCCTCCGCCCTCCGGGTCGCACGGAACGCCGTGTTCGAGAACGCCGCGACATTCTCAAGGCTCACAACGTTTTCCGTCTCCCCGTAATATACCGCCGCCCGGTATTCCCTCGCCTTTCGAATGTTGTCGTCCTGCTGCAGCTCGCCTGCCCAGGTCGGGTTGTAGGCAAGGAAGCCGTCCCCCTGGAGCCTCGTCTCCACATCGACCGGAACCAGGATCTGCGCGCCCTGATTGGTCGGCGCGGACAGCCGGAAATAAACCGTCTCCGTCCCCTCGCCGTTCTCCCCGCCAACCGCCGTATAATCGACAAGGTCAATATATGAGCAGTACGGCTCCCGGACCCTTGTTTTTCCGCCGGTCAGATAGATCACGCCGGTCATCAGCACCGCCGCCATCGGCAGCGCTCCCCAAAGGTATTTGCTCCTCTGCCTGTGCCGCAGCATCAGAAATACGGCCGGAATCACCGCGCCGATATAGAAAAGCAGAAGCAGCAAATACGGAAACACGGAAACGCCCGGAATTTCGTTATCAATATACTCGAGCATATAGGCTCTGCCGTATGCAGTCGCCCCGTAGCGCTCGTAGTCCAGCCGGATACTCTGATATCCGGACAGATTGCCAAGAATCATCTGCACGATACGGTAATAGAACAGCGGATAGATGCTGTCCTGCTCCCGCCCAAGCGGAATCCGGAATACAAGCACGGCGCCGGCGCCGCAGGAATATCTCGTGATGATATCCTCGTCCCGCTCCCTCCAGATCACCTCCGGCTCGGCTCCCTCGCTCCACCAGTCCCACCGCATTGCCGCCGATACGGATGCGTTTTCTGTTCTCCCGCTGTCGTCGTTCTCCCCGGTCAGGCTGTCCGGCTGCTTTTGCGCCTGTTCCGCGCCCGCAATAATCAGCTGCGGATCCGGAGCTTTATCCTGGGCCTCCTCCCGCGAAGCGTCCGCTTCCGAATCCGGCGCTCCTTCCACGAGCTCCTCTCCCGAAGCGGTCAGCGCCGAATCTGGTTCTCCTTTAGTAAGCTCCGTTTTCTGGCCCGCCGGCATGCCGTTCCGGTCGGCTTCCCCCTGATCCGACAGCATGTCACCTGTGATTTCCGATTCCGGAAGCGCCAGTACATCGCTCGTTTCCGCCCCAGCCGCCTTCTTTACCGGAAGGAGTACGGCCTCGTCCGAGAGATTGCTCACGAGCATCGGCCAGATCATGGGATCGCCGATATACATGGTGCGCACATCATCGCCGTTCTGCTTTTTCAGCTCGTTGTTCGTCGCGAGAACACTGTTTCTTGCCGCCTCATAATTGCTGATCTGAAGGACGAGCTCCTGCACCAGCTCCGCGTCCTGCAGGCCGAGATTGAACATTTCCTTCTCGTCCCCGTCCGCCGGGCTTGCTCCGACCACAAGCGTTTTTCCCTGTGCGACCCATTCCCGCAGTATTTCCCGGATATCTCCATTCTCCGCCGCCCCCGGCTCCGCCTGAAGCACCGATTCCTCCGTCACAATAATATCCAAGCTGTCCAGTCCGGCGGCTCCCGCCGCCATCGTCTCGCCCGTAAGCTCCATGACCTTGTTTCCGAACGAGGCAAAATATTCGTACTGCCCGGCCGGCTGCTCCGACAGCACCCCGATCAGCTTATATTCCCCGTAGTTTACGGCGTCCACCGCGACTGCAAGCTCGGCCGCCCGCAGACCGTTGCCGTCGGTCAGGGAAAAATACAGTCCCTCCGTGATCGTTTCCATCGGCAGCACAAAGCTTGTCCGGAAGTCTTCCCCTGCGGCCAGCTCCGGCACCCTCTCAGAAAACATAACATGATTTTCGCCGGTATTCTGCATCAGTACGTTCACGCTTCCGGAAAATTCTGTATTTTTCGCAGCGACCGTCACGGACACGGCAAAGTCGCGCCCCGCACGCGGGCGGATCGCTTCCTGCTGCTGCAGCGGAAACAGGATCTCCATCCGGACTCTGCCGCTTTCGTACTCGCGCTCGACGTAAAAGCTCGTACCCGCGTCCGTGACAACAGCCTCCGCACTTTCTTCCTCCTCAGACTCCGAAGCGCGGACCTGCTCCGTCCCGGCAGCTCCCGCCGCGATCAGCAGCC
>CAMWWR010000258.1 GCA_947178045.1 uncultured Clostridia bacterium | reverse complement strand
TCCGGATGCAGCCCGTCCGTCGCCAGCTCGCCGAGGTAGTAAAAGCCCTTGCACTCGGAAAGCCTGACTCTGACATAGCTGCCGAGCAGAGCCCTGTCCCCCGGAAAATGCACGAGCAGGTTGTTGGAAAGACGCCCTGTCAGAAGTCCCGAGCCCGGCTCCTTCTCCTCCTCGACAAGCACCTCCGCAATGCTCCCGGCCGCCCGCTCTGCAAATTCCGCAGAAATCCTCTGCACCTCTTTGATCAGCCGGTCAAACCGCTCCTTCGCGGTCTCCTCCGGTATCTGGTCCGGCATGGAGGCCGCCGGCGTCCCGGTGCGCGGACTGTACAAAAAGGTGTAGGCACTGCAGAATTTCACGCGGCGCACGACGTCGAGCGTGTCCTGAAAATCCTCCTCGGTCTCCCCCGGGAAGCCGACGATGATATCCGTCGTGATGGCCGCGTCCGGCATGGCCGACTGTATTTTCCCGGTCAGTACAATATAATCCTCCTTCGTGTAATGGCGGTTCATTTTTGCAAGCAGGCGCGAGCTCCCCGACTGAACCGGCAAATGCACATGGCGGCAGATCTTTTCGGACTTTTTCATAACCTCGATCAGCTCGTCGGACAGATCCTTCGGGTGGGGCGTCATGAAGCGGATACGCCTCAGCCCCTCGATCTTTTCCACTCTGCGCAGAAGCTCTGCAAAGCTGACCGGCTGAACCAGCGTTTTTCCGTAGGAATTGACATTTTGGCCGAGCAGCATGACCTCGGTCACGCCCTGTGCGACAAGTCCTTCAATCTCGCTTATAATGTCCTCCGGCTTCCTGCTCCGCTCCCTTCCCCGAACGTACGGCACAATGCAGTAGCTGCAGAAATTGTTGCAGCCGTACATGATATTGACCCCTGCCTTGAAGCCGAATTTCAGCTCGCTCGGCAGTTCCTCCACGATCCTGCCTGCCTCCTCCGAAATCTCAACAACCATTTTCGGACTGTTCAGCCGGCGGTACAGCAGCTCGGCGAGCTTATAGATGTTGTGCGTGCCGAAGATCAGATCGACGAACGGATAGCTCTTCCGGATTTTCTCGACGACATGCGCCTCCTGCATCATGCAGCCGCAGAGCACGATCTTCATCTCCCTGTTTTTCCTTTTTTTCAGATTCCCGAGATAGCCGATCCTTCCGTAGACGCGCGTATTGGCGTTTTCCCGGACGGTGCAGGTGTTGTACAGCACAAGATCCGCCTCCTCGCTCTCCGACTCCTCATAGCCGATCGCGGAGAGAATGCCGGCCAGCTTTTCCGAGTCCTTTGCGTTCATCTGGCAGCCGAAGGTCGTTACACAGAATTGGGGCGGGCGTCCGTTTTTTTGTTTAAACTCTTTCACCCACTCCCGGCATTTCGCCATATAGTAGTGCTGTCTGGCGGGCTCGTCCATGGGAGGGACTGAATTGATATCTATTTTATCTAAATCAATCTCATTATACATTGCTCTTGACTTTTTCCCTTTCTATCCTGCTAATACATAAAAAGAAACGGGTTTTTTACCGTACAGCTTTATGGCTCAAGCGGGGTACTCGTTTCTTTTTTATGCTGATAATATCATACAATAATGTCGCACAAAATAATGCTCCTGTTCAGCGAATCTGCCCATCGCCGAAAATCATATATTTTGTCGTCGTCAGCGCCTTCAGACCCATCGGTCCGCGCGCATGGAGCTTCTGCGTGCTGATGCCGATCTCCGCACCGAAGCCGAATTCCTCCCCGTCCGTAAAGCGGGTGGAAGCGTTCACATAAACAGCCGCCGCGTCCACCTCCCGCAGGAAACGGCGCGCGTTCCCATAATCCTTCGTAATGATCGCCTCGGAATGCCCGGTATTATAATGATTGATATGGCGGATCGCCTCGCCGATATCGTCCACCACCCGGATCGAGATCATCCGCCCGAGGTACTCCCTGGCAAAATCCTCCTCCGTCGCCTCCTCCATGCCGCTGCAGATTGCCCGCGCGGCCTCGTCGGCGCGCATCGTAATCTCCTTCGCGCCCAGTCTTTCGTACAGTCTCGGCAGAAATTCCCCGGCAATGCCGCTGTGTACAACAAGCGATTCACATGCGTTGCATACGCTCATCCGGCTCGTCTTTGCATTGTCGATAATATCAAGCGCCATATCAAAGTCCGCGCTCTCGTCCACATAAATATGGCAGTTCCCGGTGCCGGTCTCGATCACCGGAACCGTGCTGTTCTCCACGACCGACCGGATCAGGCCGGCCCCTCCGCGTGGGATGAGCACGTCGATATAGCCGTTCAGCTTCATGAGTCCCCGCGTCGTTTCCCGGTCGGTATCGCTCACAAGCTGGAGCGCATCCTCCGTAATTCCGCATTCCGCGAGTGCCTCCCGCAGCACCCCGGCAATCTTTACATTGGAGCACAGCGCGTCGCTGCCCCCCTTCAGGATCACCGCATTACCCGCCTTAAAGCAAAGCCCGAACGCGTCCGCTGTCACATTCGGACGCGATTCGTAAATAATTCCGATCACGCCGAGCGGCACGCGGCAGTTCATAATCTCCAGCCCGTTCGGACGCTTCTCCATGGATACCAGCTCTCCCACCGGATCCTTTAATGCAGCAACCTTTAAAAGTCCCTCTGCCATCCCATGTATACGCTTCTCGTTGAGCGCGAGCCGGTCTATCATAATTTCGTTAACGCCCTTTTCCCTGGCCGCCGCGATGTCCTTTTCATTCTCCGCCAGAATCGCAGCCACGCTGCTTTTGAGCGCCCTCGCTGCCGCCTCAAGCACCCGGTTCTTTTCCTCCTCGCCGAGCAGTCCGCATTGTCCTGCCGCAAGCTTCGCCCGCTTTCCCATCTCCACGATATCCGTCATATTCTTCCACCACTCCATTTCTGTAATTATTCCCTCAGAGATTATCGCCCCTTAGTCCTTCGGGCTGCATTTTTTCCCCTGCTTTTCCGCGCCCCCGGCTTTTTCAGGGAAAAACCGGCGCGAGCACCACATCCGCCCGGATATCATGCGGCTCGCACGACAGATGCTCCACAAGTGCAAAGCCGTACGTCAGGCCGCTCCGATACGCCTTCCGATGCTCTGAAAAATACCGATCATAGTAGCCGCCGCCGTAGCCGAGCCGCGCGCCGTCCTTTGTGAAGGCCAGCCCCGGAAGCAGCACCGCGGCACTCTCAAATTCTTCTGGATGCATCAAACGCTCTCTGATGCCCGCTGGTTCCGGAATCCCGTAAGCCCCCGACGCGCATTCGGAGAGCGAATATATCTCATAAAACTCCATCGTTCCCGGTCCCGTCACCCGCGGAACGGCCACTCGCATCCCTTTCTCCAGAGCTTCCTCTATTATCCCGGCGGTCGGAAGCTCTGCGCCGTGCGACATATAGGCAAGCAATAGATCACAGCGGGTAAATTCCGGCAGCTGCCGCAGCTGCGCGGCACAGCTCTCCCCTGCATGCCGGCGCTCCCCGTCCGAAAGCTCCGCTCTCAGCTGCTTCATCTGTCTGCGGAGGGCCGCCTTCTGCGCTGCTGTTTTCTCTATATTCTCTTCAATTCCATTTTGGCTTCCCTTAATTCTCATTTTGCTTCGACAAATCCGTAATGCTCCCGTCCGGCTCGACGACGGAAATCTGATTCAGCGTTCCCCGCAGATTCGCGCGCACCGCGGCAATATATTCCGCCCGGAGCGCAGCCTGCTCCTCCTTCTCCTGCTTTGTCAGCCCCTCCTGCTGGGATTTATGGTAAAGCTCGTTGATCCTTTTTATTTTTGTCTCGTCCATTCTCTCCTCCCCGCCGCGGCTGCGCGATGCAGCCCTCCGGCTTCTCCGCTCTTCGGCTCTGACCGTATTCCGCCTTCTCTGCCGTAGGCTCAGCAGATTCGTCTGCCCCTAATTATGCCCGGCCATTCCGGTTTCCGTGCGTCTTCCTCC
>CAMWWR010000257.1 GCA_947178045.1 uncultured Clostridia bacterium | reverse complement strand
CTTCAACAAATCGTTTTATAATTTCATTGAAAAATTCATAGTTATAGTCTTTCTTGTGTGCTTCAAGTTTTCTGGCTATATCGTCTGAATCTGCAGTTCTAAAAAGTGAACTCGGTAAAGACACCGACTTGCCATCAATGTAGTACCTGCTATTTACTGCCCATACAGATTTCTCAATATACTCATTTGGCTTGCGATCAAGCAGAATCTCGAGCAACAATCGTTCTTCAGGAAATACCGGTCGAATATCTGAGCTCATGTATTTCATTTTGTTCCCACATCGCGGACAAACGCCTTTGTCAGCCTGCGATACTTCTTGAAGCACAGGAACTTTGCATTCGCTGCACCAATGAATCTCGACAGGTATATCATCAACCGTATCGCTTCCGCAAACCGGGCATTTTTTATCATTCAATTCAATATTACAATTTCTGCACCACATATCCCGGCATCCTTTGCTTTACAGTACGCATTCTATCAAATTGGCTGTCCAATAATTTGGACACTACTATTAGGTAATTACTCGTAGCTGATGATCTCGCTGATGTTGCATTCTAAGTACTTTGCAAGCTTTTCAAGCACTTTGTTTGAAACAGCTTCGCCCTTTCCCATCTTTGCAACAGTAGCCGAGCTCAAGCCCGCTTTGTTTACTAAGTCTTGCTTCTGAAGCCCCTTATCGATCATTATTTTCCATAATCCGTTATATGAAACTTTCATAGCTATAGTACCTTTCGCACTTCAACAAACTCCTATAGTCAGCCGTATATCAGTATAACATGAATCCCCCTGAAAAGCCACCAAAATATTCAAAAAAATAAAGATTTCCTTTGAAAGTGTGAATAATCCTCTGCTGGTTCGCAGTTTCCAGCATTTCTGACCACTCGCCTTCTCCATTGTCGCCGTTTTTCAATAAACCTACAGTCTCAATAAATCAAAAAATGTTTCTGTAGCCTCCACCTATGTTTTTACGGTAGTCAGTTTGATTTGAAAGCAAACAAAAAAGAGATTCCCGGAACCCACCGGTTTAAGGGCAATATCCTCGGAATCCCTTGATTCCAAGCCTTTTATGGCGTCCCTGCTATTTCACTTTTGACATCAAGACCACTGTCTCCACATGCCCTCCCATTCCAAACTGATCCACTCCCCGTCCCTTCACAAATTCATACCCGTTCTGCCCCAAAAACTTCACATCTCTCGCCAGCGTCGCCGGGTCGCACGACACATAGACCACCCGCTCCGGCTGCATTGCAGCAATCGTTCGCAGCAGCGCTTCATCGCAGCCCTTGCGCGGCGGGTCGACGACCACCACGTCGGCGCGCATTGCTCCGCCGCTCTTCTCATATTGCAGCGGAAGTACCTCTTCCGCTGCACCGACAAAGAACTCTGCGTTTGTGATTCCGTTCAGCTCCGCGTTTTTCCGGGCGTCCTCGATTGCCTGCGGCACAATCTCCACGCCGTAGACCATTTTCGCCCGCTGCGCCAGAAACAGCGAAATCGTTCCAATACCGCAGTATAAATCCCACACCGTCTCGCTGCCCTTCAAATCCGCATACGCAAGCGCCAGCTCGTAGAGGCGGCGCGTCTGCCGCGGATTGACCTGATAAAAGGACAGAGGCGAGATCCGGTATTGGATCGGCCCGATATAATCCGTAATATAAGGCTCCCCGTACAGCGGGACGACCCTGCTGCCGAGAATCCGATTCGTTTTTTCCGTGTTAATATTCAAACAAAGACTTGCAAGCCTGTACTGCACCGCAGAAGCCATTTTCCCATCGACCTCTGCGATGGCATTCTCCCCCGTCGTCCCCGCATGCTCCCCATTCCACCTCTCCACCGCGCGCTCCAGCTTTTCCTGCAGCACCTCCGCCCGGGGCAGACTTGTCCCGTTAATCACCATGCAGACCATAATTTCCCCGGTTGCAAAGCCGACGCGCGTCAGGACATGGCGTATCAGCCCGGAATGCGTGCTCTCGTCGTAGGGCTGTACGCCGCATTCCGTCAGATATTCGCGCACGGCCGCCACAAGCGCCTCGTTCACCGGTGCCTGGATGTAGCAGCGCTCCGTTTCGATGATGCTGTGCGTGTGTCCGGCATAAAATCCGATCGCGGGCTTGCCGTCCCTGCCCCTTCCGACCGGGAACTGCGCCTTGTTGCGGTAGAAATACGGCTCGTCCATGCCGATAATCGGCTCCAGCCGTGCGCCCGCAACACCGCCAATGCGCTCCAGGCAGTCCCTGAGCTTGTTCTGCTTGTATTCGAGCTGCTTTTCGTAGGAGAGATGCTGCAGCTGACAGCCGCCGCACGGCCCGGCGACCGGGCAGCGCGGTGTGACGCGGTCCGGGGACAGGGTCAGAAGCTGCTCCACACGGGCATATCCGTAATTCTTCTTCAGCTTCAGCACGCGCGCACGGATCACATCACCCGGCACGGCATCCTTGACGAAAAAGGTAAAGCCGTCGAAACGGCCAATCCCTTCGCCCTCGTTCCCGAGCGCATCGATATGCAGCTCAAACAGATCATTTTTCTTAAGCGCACAGCCCGCAAATTCCTTCATTCAAGCCTCCCTCATGCCCTGTTCACATCCCCTTTATTTCCTCTTCCCGTCCCCTTTATGTCCCCTCCACATCCTCCTTATGTCCTCTTCACGTCCCCTTTATGTCCCCTCCGCGTCCTCCTTATGTCCCCCTTCACGTCCTCTTCAGATTCGACTCGAACAGCCTCTGATATCCGATCCACTCCAGCTTCTCGTCCGCGCCCGCAAACAGCTCCTTCATGGTCTCCAGCTTTGCGTCAGCATTGTCCGCAATGTTGAGGGCGAGCGCCTCCGCGAGCGCCGGTTTTTTCGGGGAGCCGTATTCCAGCTCGCCGTGATGCGCAAGAATGCAGTGGAGCAGCTCCGCCTCCAGCTTTTTCGGGAAGCCCGGGACGGCGCGGCAGCGCTCGCCGATCATGGCAGCGCCTATGTATATGTGACCGAGCAGATTGCCCTCGTCCTGAGAGTGATTTTCCGGGAACGGCGAAAGCTCGTCAAGCTTGCCGATATCGTGCAGCATCGCGGCGGTTAGCAGCAGATCCCGGTTCAGCAGCGGATAGCTGTCCGCGAGGAAGACGCAGAATTTTGTCACGCTCACCGTGTGCTCGAGCAGCCCGCCGATAAAGCCGTGATGCACCGCCTTTGCGGCAGAATGCTTCTTAAAGCGCGCAAGCAGCTCCTTATCCTCCACAAAGCAGCCGTTCAGCAGCGTGTTCAGATGGGGCTCCTTCACCATACCGATGTATCCGTTCAGCTCCCGGCACATTTCCTCAACGCTCCGCGTCGTCGTCGGCATGTAATCCGCAGGGTCGTACTCCCCCTCCTGGCACCGGCGCACGCGCCTGACATTGAGCTGCAGTGCGCTCTGAAAGCTTGTCACCTGCCCGTCCACACAGATATAGTCCATCGCCTCGAAATGCTCGATGCCCGCGCCGAGCTCCCACACCTTCGCGTCGATGGTGCCCGTTTTGTCCTGCAGCACCAGGGAATAATAGCTCTTTCCCGTCTTGGTCTTCAGCTGCAGCAGCTGCTTGCACAGGTAAATCTCCTTGATCGTCTCGCCCTCTCGAAGCTCCGCCAAATACCTCATAACAACCTCCGTGTCATACCTAAAATCGGTTCCTCCAAAATGCCCTTTCGGACAAAATCTCTCTTTTTACATAATTATTATTTTACCGCAGTGTGCCCATTCTGGCAAGTCAAATCTGCCAATTTTCATCAAAAACAGACCCGCCGGCTCAGTTCTGCGTCTTGCAGTTTCTCAGTCGGCAGGCCTGCTTCATCGGCACAATCCGGCATCACACCCCACAATTCCGATCGCGCCTCTGCTTTCTCCCTGTTTTTCCCTCTCTACTTTTTCGACAGCACGACCCTCAGCTCCACCTGTCTCGGGCTCATCCGGAC
>CAMWWR010000256.1 GCA_947178045.1 uncultured Clostridia bacterium | reverse complement strand
CGGATACTCCGTACACCGGCGGCCGCTTCCGTATTCTCCTCCGTTTTTCCTTCCGCCTCCTGCTCGCCGGTCATTGACGCTGCCTGTTCCTCCAGCCAGCTCCGCAAAAAGGCAGTCCCCTCCCACGGATGCCTCCCCGCCGATTCAATGGTTCCCGGTAGAACCACCCGCTCCAGCGCCGCACAGCCAAAAGCCAGCTTATCCGGGATATGCCGTACCCCTTCCTCCAGCACCAGGGTCTTCAGCTTTCCGCAGTCGCCGAACACGTCCGCCCCGTAATTCCTGCCGTCGGCAGACATCCTTGCTTTCCTCACCCCGCTTTTGGCAAAGGCAAGACTGCCCGTATATTTCACTCCCGCCGGAAGCCGTATCTCCTTCAGCGCATCGCATCGGTAAAACGCCATTTTCCCAATGCACTCCAGACTGTTCGGGAACTCTATTTTCTTCAATGCCAGGCACCCGTAAAAGGCGCTTTCTTCTATGGCGCGGAGGTTCTCCGGCAGCTCCACCTCCTGCAGCGCCTGACAGCGCCGAAAGGTCCGCGCCTCGATGCGGCCGATTTCCGGCGGCAGCTGCATCCGGAGCAGCTTCACGCAATTTTCAAAGGCACCTGCGCCGATTTCCCGCAACTTTCTTGGAAGCACAATCGTCTGCAGCACCAGACAGTTCCGAAACGCCTCCGCTCCGATCTCCCGGACGCTGTCGGGCAGGATCACCCGGTTGACGGCCTCATTCCCCGTAAAGGCCTCCTCCGCAATTCTGGTGATTCCCTCCGGAACCACCACCCGCGTCTCCTCTCCCAGATATTTGAGCAGCAATGTGCCGCTGATCCTGAAATTTCCCAGGATTTGTCCATGAATTCTGCGGATCAGCTCGGGCATACAATCGCCGTCCGGCCCCGCTTCCTCCCCCTGCAGCCCCTGTAAGCCCGCAAAGGTATATTCCCTGCCGTCGCACATTCGAACCGTCCTCAGGGCGGTGCAGTTTTTGAAAGCATCCTCGTGGATCAGAACGTCCTGGCTTTCAAAGCTTACTTTTTCCAATCCGATGCAGTTGCGGAACGCCCTGCTCCCGATTTCCTTCAGAGATGCCGGCAGCTTCACGGAGAGGATTCCCCTCATATCAAAAAAGCAGCTTCGACCCAGGCTCTCGATGCCGTCCGGCACCTCCACATGCTTGATGTTCAGCAGATAGCGGTTCATGCACCTGCCGTCCAGCTCCATCATCCTCAGAATGTCCATGACAATTCGGCGCACAAGGGGTGGCAGCTCCATTTCCCCGGCCGCCTCCACCACATTGGGCATGACCCAGCGCTCCCCGTCCGCAAAGGAAATTTCCCGGACTCTCCCGCAGCCGGTGAACACATCGCAAATACAACTTTCCTCCAGAGCCCGGGATATCTCAAGCCTTTCCAGCTGCATATCATTTAAAAAGGCCTGATTTCCAAGCCTTTTCACCCCCGGCATCCGAACCTCCCGCAGGCTGTCGCAATAAAGGAACGCACAGGCCCCCGCCTCCTCCACGGAATCCGGAAGAAAAATCCGTTCCAGCTCATGGCAGCGGTGAAAGGCATAGCCTCCGATCCCGGTCACACCCTGCGGGATCTCCACCGTTTCCAGCCTGCGGCAGCCCTTAAAAGCGCCATCCTGAATGCGGCGCAGGCCCGGGGGAAGAATTACCTTCCTCAGGGACACGCAGCCCTTGAACGCTCCCTCCCCGATGGTATGGATTCCTTCCGGGACAAGGATTGACTCCTCCCTGCCCGTATAGGCTTTCAGTACGCCGTTCTGGATATGATAATATTCCGATTCTGTCATCCCCGCTCATTCCCCCTGTCAAAAATCAGCGCCAGCACCTCTCTCAGCTCCTCCAGGCTGCCGCTTCGGTACAGGCGCTCCTTATATTGCTTTGTTCCCCTTCTCTTTTTCATCATATTGGACGCGAGCTTCTTCATATATCCCAGCGTATAGGTTTCATCGTAATACCGCGCTGTCAGCTCCGTCTGCTCCAGCACCACCTGAAAGGCCGTCTTTTCACAGGGCATTCCCGTCAGCTCGCTGAAAATAAAGGGATTCTCCAGACCGTACCGGGCCACCATCACCCCGTCCGCCCCCGTGCGCTCCATCATGTTCTCCGCATCCTCAGCGGAACAGATTCCGCCGTTGGCAATCACGGGTATGGAAACCGCCGCCTTCGCCGCCTCGATCTCCTTCTCATAGGGCCTGCCGTCGTACATCATGCTCCGGCTTCTCCCGTGGACGGTGACCATATCCGCCCCGGCGTCTTCGCACATCCGCACAAATTCCGCGGCGAACATATCGTCCTCCCGGATTCCGGTGCGGCATTTCACCGTTACCACCTTCCCGCTCCGCTTACAGCCCCGGATGATTGCGGCCGCCCTTTTCTGATCCTGCATCAGGGCACTGCCCTCGCCGCTCTTAAACACATTGGGCACCGGGCAGCCCATATTGATGTCTATAATATCAAAATCCTTCAGCAATTCGCTTCCCGCCATCCGCTCCATCACCGCCGGATTGCCGCCCAGCAGCTGCACTGCCCGGATCCTCTCCTGCTCCGTGGTGATCAGCAGCCGCCGTGTCGCCCGGTCCTGGTACTGCAGCGCGTTGGCGCTGACCATCTCTGTGCAGCACAGGCCCGCTCCCAGCCCGTACGCCAGCATCCGAAAGGGATAGCAGGTATACCCCGCGAGAGGAGCCATCAGCACATTGGACGGCAGAAGCAGATTTCCAAGACGGATTTTTCTTATTTCCATGAACGACCTCCTCGCACGAGCCTCCGGGGAACAGGGGGTGACTCTTGCCATGCTCCGCCACAAGCTTTTCCTCCTGCTCCAACCAATAACCGCGAAAATTTAATGACTGCATGCACATCCGCTCTTTTCAGGTGATTGTACCATAAATCCGGCAAAAATAAAAGCAGCTTGCAAAATCATCAAAATTCTCTTGCAAAACAAAAATCAATGTGATATCATTTTAATATCAAATAGAAACACGGGAGGGCTATACTATGACAGAGAAAATTTTAGAAGGAAAAAAACACGGAATGAGGATGCTTTTACTGATCCTGCTGATTTACATTGCGGACATCGCCCTGCTCGCAACCGGCATCAGCCGCACAATACGGGAGGAGACGCCGCTCAACATCGCACTGATCATTATCAGCGGCATTATTTTCCTGTTTGCCTGGATCCCTCTGTGCGGCCTGAAGATCCTGAAGCCGCAGGAGGCGCTGGTTCTGACTCTGTTCGGCAAATATATCGGCACACTGAAGGATAACGGCTTTTACTGGGTCAATCCGTTTTGCTCGAGCGTAAATCCGGCAGCAAAAACAAGGCTGAATCAGAGCGGCGACGTCAAGGACGCTTCCCGGCCGTCTGCCCCGGGCACTCCGGGCATTGATACCAACATCAATTCCTTCTCGGACAAATTATCCATGAAGATCATGACGCTGAACAACAGCCGCCAGAAAATTAACGACTGCCTCGGGAATCCGATTGAGATCGGCATCGCAGTCACATGGAAAATCGTCGACACGGCAAAGGCCGTCTTCAACGTGGACAATTACAAGGAATTTCTCTCCCTGCAGTGCGACAGCGCCCTGCGCAATGTTGTCCGCACCTACCCGTACGACGTGGCTCCGAACGTGGACACCACCGGCGACGGCCTGGCGGACGAGGGCAGTCTGCGCGGTTCCAGCGAGATCGTCGCGGCCAAGATCCGCGATGAAATCCAAAAACGGGTGGACGAAGCAGGCATCGAGATCGTAGAGGCCAGGATCACCTATCTGGCATACGCTCCGGAAATTGCGGCGGTCATGCTGCAGCGCCAGCAGGCATCCGCCATCATCGACGCGAGAAAAATGATCGTGGACGGCGCGGTCGGCATGGTGGAGATGGCTCTCTCCCGCTTAAATGAAAATGAT
>CAMWWR010000255.1 GCA_947178045.1 uncultured Clostridia bacterium | reverse complement strand
CTCCTGGAGGGTGAAGCGCAGCAGGGTCGCGAGTGTTTCCGAAAATGGTGTTGTGGAGGGTGTTTCCTCCGGGACGACCGAGGTGATCGCGGAGGCGGGCGGAAGGGAGTACCGCTGCACCGTTCGGGTGGAGCGGCTGTCGCTCAGTAGAACGAAGGTGGCGGCCCAGGCCGGGAATACCCTGCAGCTCCGGGTGAGCGGCACGAAGCGCAAAATACTCTGGAGGAGCTCGGACCCCTCGGTCGTAAAGGTTTCCGCTGCGGGGAAGCTGACCTTTCTTTTGCCAGGAACAGCCGATGTGACGGCCTCGGTTGGCAGTACGGTGCTGACCTGCCATGTGACCGTGGCAAAGCCGTCGGTTTCTGTGCCCGCGTCCATGGCCGTGGGCGAAACGGGGACGGTTGGTCTGGGCGGAAAGACCTATAAGAAAATCGTGTTCTCCAGCGACGCCCCCGAAATCGTGTCGGCGGACGGGGACGGACAGCTTACGGCAAAGCAGCCCGGAACCGCGCAGATCACGGTTCAGATCGCGGATTACAGCGTTACAAGAGAGGTTGCGGTGCGCAACACGGTGGAGGGAGCGGTCATTTCCGGCTGCCTGGAGGGGCTGAGCGGGACGGATGCCCGGTTGGCAAAAAAGGCGCACGAGGTGTATGCGGCGGTCGTCTCCGAGGAAATGTCGCAGGTCGAGAAAATCCGGGCGGTCCACGATTACATTGTGGAGAATACGGAGTACGCCTGTGAGGAATACCAGAACGGCACCCTTTCAAGCGTCCCGTACGTCTTTTCGGCGGAGGGAGTTCTGCTGAGGCAGCGGGCGGTCTGCCAGGGCTATGCGGAGGCGCTGGAGCTTTTTCTGAATGCAATGGGAGCGGAGAACCGTCTGGTGTACGGCTACGGTATTACCGGAGGGGAGAGGATCGGCCATGCCTGGAATCTGGTCCAGCTGGACGGCAGCTGGTATCATATTGACGCGACCTGGGATGATCCGATCGTGGACGGGAGAGATTCGGGCAGGATTTATTACGATTATTTTCTGATCAATGACGCGGCGATCAAGAAGGATCATATCTGGCAGGAAAAGGATTATCCGGCGGCGAAGGGCGGAGAATATACGGATTATGTTATCCGGAGGACCGTGGAGGAGTACAGAGCTAAAGGGCGATATCTCGAGGCGCTGGACGACTATGCGGAGGAGATTGCGGCCCGCTGTGCCGGGGGCGAATGGGAGAGCGAGCTGATGTTCTACGGGCGGGAGCAGCCGGATACGGACGCCATGCTCCGAAAGGTCGCCGGGCTTGTGCCGGGACGGGGGCTTCGCGCGTACCTGCAGTATTTTTATTATGGAGACTACACGATCTGGACGACGAGGATCGTTGTTGAATAGGGGCGGAAAAGCATGGCTTTTCCGCTTTTTGCTTTTTTAGAAAAAGTTTAGAAATAGGTGTTGACAAACAGGGTGGCAAGTGATATTTTATGTATAGATGTTAGCACTCTAACCGAATGAGTGCTAACAATCCCGGGACTCAGGACAGCGGCATGAAAAGGCTGGTGTATGGATGGAATTAGATGAAAGAAAACTGAAAATACTAAAAGCAATTATATGCAACTATCTGGAGACGGGAGAACCGGTCGGCTCCAGGACTATCTCGAAGTACACGGATCTGAATCTGAGCTCGGCGACGATCCGCAACGAGATGGCCGATCTGGAGGAGATGGGCTACATTCTGCAGCCGCACACCTCCGCCGGCAGGATTCCTTCCGACAAGGGCTATCGGCTCTATGTCGATTCGATGCTGCGCGAGAAGGAGCGCGAGGTCGAGGATATGAAGGAGGTGCTCCTGGAGAAGGCGGATAAGCTGGAAAACCTGCTCAAGCAGGCGGCGAGGGTGCTCGCGGTCAACACGAATTATACGACGATGATCACCGGGCCGCAGTACAGCTCCAAAAAGGTGAAATTCCTGCAGCTGTCGGAGGTCGACGCGAACCAGCTGCTCGCGGTCATCGTGCTGGAGGGCAACATCGTAAAAAACAAGATGATCCGCACGGCGGAGGCGATCGACAAGGAGACGCTCCTCAAGCTGAACATCCTGTTAAATACCTGCCTGCAGGGGCTGAATCTGAATGATATCAATCTTCCTCTGATCCAGCGGATGAAGGAGCAGGCGGCGGGGCATGGCACCGTGGTCAGTGACATTCTGGACGCGATATCCCAGGCGGTGTCAGAGCAGGAGGATGTCGAGATATTTACGAGCGGTGCGACGAATATTCTGAAATATCCGGAGCTCAGCGATACCGAGAAGGCGAGCAGCCTGCTCGGCGCACTCGAGGAAAAGCAGCAGCTGGGGGAACTGATGGCCGGGATTCCGGACGGCCCGGGCGAGCAGCACGGCATACAGGTGTTCATCGGCGATGAGACGCCGCTGGAATCGATGAAGGACTGCGCGGTGGTCACGGCGACCTACCGGATCGAGGAGGGAGTTTACGGAAAGGTCGGGATTATCGGGCCGAAGCGAATGGATTACGAGAGGGTCGTGGCGTCGCTGCAGAGCCTGATGAGCCAGCTCGACGAAATATTTAAAAAAGAGTAAAAAGAAAAAAGCATGGAAAGGCGATGATAAGGTGACGGATAATATAGACATAAAGAATACGGAAGCGGAAGATATGAGGAAGGCGGATGCCGCAGAGGCGGAGCCGCAGCAGAAAAGCGCGGGCGCGGAGCCTGAGGGGGAGGCCGGGAACGGTGCAGATACCGCGGCGGAGGACGCCGGAGCAGAGAACGGAGCCGTGGAGGCGGAGGATACCCTGAGCTCAGCCGGGGATGACTCGGAGGATGCGGAGCCGGAGGACGGCGCTGCCGATGCAAAGGGGAAGAAATCCTTCTTCAAAAAGAAAGAGAAAAAAGACAAAAAGGATGAGAAGATTGACGAGCTGAACGATCGTCTGATCCGCACGATGGCGGAGTTTGACAATTTCCGGAAACGCACCGAGAAGGAGAAAGCCCAGATGTTCGAGATCGGCGCGAAGGATATCGTTGAGAAAATCCTTCCGGTGGTCGACAATTTTGAGAGGGGACTCTCAACGGTGCCGGAGACGGAAAAGGAGAGCGCCTTTGTCCAGGGGATTGAGCTCGTATATAAGCAGCTGCTCAAGAGTCTGGAGGATGCGGGCGTCAAGGTGATCGAGGCCGTCGGCAAAGAGTTCGACCCGAATTTCCACAACGCTGTGATGCACGCGGAGGATGAAAGCCTCGGCGAAAACATCGTGGCGGAGGAGTTCCAGAAGGGCTATATGTACCGCGACACAGTCGTGCGGCACAGTATGGTGAAGGTGGTTAATTAGAGACTGTACAATAACATTCAATAAAACAGGAGGAATGAATTATGGGCAAGATTATCGGAATTGATTTAGGTACAACAAATTCCTGCGTTGCGGTCATGGAAGGCGGAAAGCCGGTCGTTATCGCGAACACAGAGGGCTCCAGGACGACGCCGTCCGTTGTTGCTTTCACGAAGACGGGCGAGAGAATCGTCGGCGATTCGGCAAAGCGCCAGGCGGTGACGAACGCGGATAAGACGATCTCCTCGATCAAGAGGCACATGGGCACGGATTACCGTGTGACGATCGACGATAAGAAGTTTTCCCCGCAGGAAATCTCTGCAATGGTTCTTCAGAAAATGAAGGCGGATGCGGAGGGTTATCTCGGCGAGAAGGTTACCGAGGCGGTTATCACTGTTCCGGCGTATTTCAACGATGACAAAAGACAGGCGACGAAGGATGCCGGCAAGATTGCGGGACTTGATGTAAAGCGCATCATCAACGAGCCGACGGCGGCGGCGCTCGCCTATGGTCTCGACAATGAGCGCGAGCAGAAAATCATGGTATATGACCTTGGCGGCGGTACGTTCGACGTTTCCGTCATCGAGATCGGCGAGGGTGTCATCGAG
>CAMWWR010000254.1 GCA_947178045.1 uncultured Clostridia bacterium | reverse complement strand
GTATCCTGTCAAGAGCTCCGGCACACATTTCGTGTTTCCTCCGGAACCGGCAGGGCGTCATTTTTTTCAGCTCCCTGAATTTCCGGATATAGTAGCTGGAGGTGGAAAAGCCGCATTCCAGCGCGATTTCGGTGATCGGCAGGTCGGTGGTCTCCAGCAGGACGCAGGAACGGTTGATCCGATATTCGATGAGATAGTTTGCAAAGCTGCACTTGAAATGCCTGGAAAAAAAGCAGCTAAAATAATTCTCGGACAGTCCGACCGCTCTGGAAATATCATGCACGCTGAATTTCTCGGAGTAATTATTCTGGATGTAGAGCAGAATTTCCTTGCATACGCCGGCCGGTCCGGCCGAATGATATTCGGCAAAGCAGCCCTGTTCGCCCAGAAGGCAGATGATTTCGAGCAGGCGGGCCTTGGTGAGCAGCTCGTAGCCCAGGGGGCGGCTCCGGTTGAGGGCGATCACACTGTCGACTGTTTTCAACAGTGCCTGCGACAGGGCAGGCCGGTTCAAAAGCACAGCGGGAAAGCCGACGGCTCCCTTCAGGAGCGGGCGCAGAAGCTTCAGCTGCGAGAGATCCTCCTGCTCGAAAAGCAGCGCCTTGAGAGGAAAAACATAAGCATAATAGGCCGTATCCGGAGTAAGCCCCCTGAGCCGGTGCAATTGTCCGGGATTGATAAAGGCCAGCTCGCCCGGGCAAAGAATGTATTCCGCTCCGTCGAGCAGCAGCTCGACCCCACCGCTCACGATGCGCAGGAGCTCCATTTCATCCTGCCAGTGATAATCGACATAAATCGGCGAAGAGGCGGTCCTCATCTCGTAAAGCTCAAAGGGAAAGGCGGGATTGCCCCGCAGGCGCGTTTCGCGGAGTGTCTCATTTTTATTGTTCATACCGTTCCTCCCATAACGAAGGAAACGCTTTCATCGGCGTTTCCCTAAGAATAATGATATTTTTGGGAAGCATCCTTATATCCGATAGAATGATTTTAACATTATAATAGGATTGGTTCAACAGAAAAACAAGCGCTTATTTTAGAGGCGCAGAAGGAGGCTATATGCTGCAGGAGCATTTGATCGCGGCGACCGCGCCGGCGGCGGACAGGAGAAATATTATAATCCGCGGGAATCGAAGAATAACAGTATTAATGCCGGAGCTGTTCCGCATCGAGGAGGATGAAACGGAAGGCTTTTGCGACACCGCGACGCAGGCCGTGTGGTTTCGCAATATGGAGCCGGTGGAATATAAAGTCGGTGCAGAGGAATGCGGAACCGGGGCGCAAAGCGGCGAACTGACAGTGACCACCTCGAAGGTCAAACTGGTTTTGAGGGAAAAGCTTTCGGAGAGTGTCATTATTTTCAAGGACGGGAGAAGTGTATCGCTTTCCAATGAAGAGAATCTGCTTGGAACCTATCGGACACTGGACTGCTGCGACGGCGACCGGTGGATTTCCTGGCATCCGGAAAAGGAAAAAAGCCGCCGTATCCGGCTTGGAAACGGCGTAGTTTCCAGAAACGGCGTGGCGGTGTACGATGACAGCGCATCCCTGATTTTAAATGCGCGGGGGATGGTGGAGCCGCGGAAAAATGCAGAGACTGACCTTTATGTCTTTGCTTTCGGGCAGGATTACCGTGGCGCGGTCAGGGCGCTGTATTCGCTCTGCGGAATGCCCGCACAGGTGCCGCGCTATGCGCTTGGAAACTGGTGGAGCAGGTATCACGCGTACTCGCAGGAGGAATATCTGGAGCTGATGGACGAGTTCGAGGAGGAAGGGATCCCGTTTACGGTGGCAACCGTGGATATGGACTGGCATCCGAGCGGGAACCTTCCCGAGGGGGTGGACGGCTGGACCGGCTACAGCTGGAACCAGGAGCTGTTCCCGGACTACAGGGAATTCCTGAAAAGGCTCCACGAAAAAAATCTCCATGTAACGCTGAATCTGCATCCGGCATCCGGCGTGCAGTATATCGAGGAACAGTATGGGGAGATGGCGGAGCGCATGGGGATCGACCCGGCAACCGGACAGGCGGTGGAGTTTGATTTCACGGACGAGAGGTTTATCAATGCGTATTTTGAATTGCTCCACAAGCCGTACGAGAGGGATGGCGTGGATTTCTGGTGGATCGACTGGCAGCAGGGCAGCCGCAGCAAAATGGCCGGTTACGATCCGCTTTGGGGGCTGAATCACTTTCATTTTCTCGATATTTTGAAGGAGCGGGACGGGCTGATCCTGTCGAGATATTCCGGCGTGGGCGCGCACCGGTATCCGGTCGGCTTTTCCGGGGATACGCTGGTGACCTGGGATACCCTGAAATTCCTGCCGTATTTTACAGCGACGGCAAGCAATGCGGGCTACACCTGGTGGAGCCATGATATCGGCGGGCATATGGGCGGCATCAAGGACAACGAGCTCTATGTGAGGTTTTTGCAGTTCGGAGTTTTCAGCCCGATCAACCGGCTCCACAGCAGCAAGAGCAGCATATTCTCAAAAATGCCGGGCGCGTATAAGAACGGCGCGGGCGAGATCGCCGGGAAATTTTTGCGGCTGCGCCATGCGATGCTGCCGTTTCTGTATTCTGCCGCGTGCGGGACGGCGGAAAAAGGGCTTGCGCTGATCGAGCCGATGTACTATGAATACCCGGAGGAGGCGGGCGCTTACGAATGCCCGAACGAATACCGGTTTGGACAGGAGCTGATCGTGGCTCCGGTTACGGAGCGGAGCGACGGGCACGGGATGGCCGCCGTCGAGGTCTGGCTGCCGAAGGGGCGCTGGACGGATATTTTTACGGGGGATGTGTACGAGGGCGGAGGCCGGCGCAAAATGATACGCTTTTTGGACTCCCTGCCCGTGCTGGCGGGAGAGGGCGCGTTTGTGGTGCTTGACGGCGCGCCGCAAAGCAATCAGGTGAGACTGCCGGAAACGCTCAGGGTACTTGCATTTTCGGGAGAGGGAGAGTATTCTTTGTATGAGGATGAAAAAGGAGCCCGCGCCGTGACGCGCTTTGCGTCGTCCCGGAAGGAGAACGGGGAGCAGGTGCTGCGCCTCTGCGTGCAGGATGCGGAAAATATTCTGCCGGTAAGGAGCTATGTATTTGAACTCCGCAATATTGTACGGGGAGCGGTAGCCGCGCTGGAGAATGGGGTGGAAAAAGGGGTTCGGGTGGATCACCGCCGCGGCTATACGCGCGTCTTTGTGGATGCCGTGCAGGCAGACGCGGTCTGTGAGCTGCGCGTTCGGGAGACGGTGGATGCAAACGAGCGGCTTCGCGTAAAGCTTGCGGAAAAATTGTCGCAGCTGGAATGGGAAAACGGCAGGAAGGACACGCTGTTTGATGTGCTGTGCAAATGTGCACGCGACGGGGAGCGCAGGGAGGCAGTCGGGGAAGCAGTCAGGACAGGCGGGCTGCCGCAGCGGTACGGAGAATTCCTCTGCGAAGGATTTGCGGAGTGAATGCGCTGCCCGAAAGCTGTATTTTGTGAAGGGGGTGACGGCGTGGATTACAGGATTGCCATCGTGGATGACAACGAGCAGGATACCAAATATGTCGCCGCTCTGGTGCGGCAGTGGACGGAGAAAGCAGGGCATACTGCCGCCCTCTCGGTGTTTCCGTCCGCAGAGGCATTTCTCTTTGCGTGTGAGGATGAGCCGGGCATCGACATGCTCCTGCTTGATATTGAAATGGGGGCGATGAACGGCGTTGAGCTGGCGAAAAAGCTCCGGCGTGCGGACGACCCGGTGCAGCTTGTCTTTATCACCGGCTTCCCGGATTTTATCGCCGAGGGGTATGAGGTCGATGCGCTGCATTATCTGATGAAGCCGGTCGCGCCGGAAAAGCTTTTTGCCGTGCTTGATAAGGCGGCGTCAAATATCGGAAGGGCGGAAAAGCGTTTGTGTGTGACCTACGACCACAAAACGGATTTTGTTCCGCTTTCACAGATTTATTATGTTGAGGCG
>CAMWWR010000253.1 GCA_947178045.1 uncultured Clostridia bacterium | reverse complement strand
CCGGTCAGAACCGCGAATCCCAGCAGCAGGAACATAAAGAATGCAATTTTTTTCATTTTATCTCTCATAACAATACGCCTTCCTTTCGCCCTTTCATGCTGCTATTGCTGCAGAACCAACGTCAGACCCTCTTCGATCATCGCGCCGTCGCTCAGCGTGATGATCACCGGATAAGATTCCTCCGTCTTTCCCGCGCTCAGTGTCAGCTCATTCAGCTTCTTGTAATCAAGCTCCGCATTGATCTTGCCATCGCCCGAGCTGCTCGGCCCCTTGATGTCGATCCCGTTCCAGGTCATGCTGGAAACATACACACCGGACTTCTTGCATGTGATCCCAATTACATAGTTCTGCGTCAGAGGGGAGCTGACCGTTGTCGTAATGATGTACGGTGCGCCCGGGATCGTAGCCTCCTGCGTGAAACGGATCTTGATGCTGTCCTTCAGCTCTTCTCCGTCCTCCATCGTGATCGTCAGCGGATATTCCTTATCCAGTTCCATCTTCTCGTTCTCGAAGAAGCCCTGCAAACCGCTGGAGTAGATGGTTACTTCATAGCTGCCATCCTTCGAATTCACCTTCACTTCGTAGTCGGTTTTGTTGATCTCCTGCTCCAGCAGGCTGATCTTTTGGATCGTCTTGGCAGGACGGCTGCCGTCCGACTCTTTATGGAGCTTTTTGCCCGGGATGACAACAAAGCTGTAAGGATCCTTGCTCGTGTTGTTGTATACCTCAAACACGGCCCCCTTCGAGATGGAGGAGCTGCCGAGTATCTCCAGCGTAACCGCCTTGTTCACAATCTCGCCGTTTTTCAGCGTGATCTTGACCGGACACGCCTCGTCTCTCTTCTTCACCGCAGCCTCATACTTCGCGGTCGAGGTAATCTTCACATGAACGATGTTATCCGTCTTTTCGGAGGTAAACTCAAGCTCCGTATTGCCGCAGGAAATCTTATCGATATCTGTGTCGGCGCACAGATCCGATATAACGAGCTTGAATTCAAGTCCGGTCGCTTCGCTTCCCTCTGCCTTCACAAGCGCGACCTTTCCATCCTTGTCAAGACTCGCCGAATCCGTCGGCTTATCTTCTTCAACCAGAACCGCCTTCGTCTCTTCCGGATACTTATCCACCTTAAAAGACACCGGCTCGGAGGCAAACCGGAACACGCCATCGCTGTAGTAGGCGCTCTTCTTTCGGACATAGACGCTGGAGCCTGTCGGGGCCTTCTCCGCAGTGAGCACAATCTCCGCCGCGGTGATCGCCGTCCAGGACGCGTCGTCCTTGAACTCCTCCCCCTCCTTCACAATCGTATATTCGTACGGATTGCTCTTCGAGGCCGCCTTTTCGATTACATTGCCTTCCTCGTCCTTCTTATCCGCCACGGACACGGTCAGAGTGGTATAGCTCTTAAATTTGTGCTCCACATTGCCCGGCGCTGCCTCACGCGCCTTCACAAAGATCTGCCTCGCAGCCGAGGCAAGCTTCTTTTCCGTCGCCGCTACGCGCACCGCGATCGTAACATCCTTTGCCGCCTCCTTGGAAAGCGCGGCCGCCGCGATCTCGTCCAGCTTCAGCCCGTTCTTCGTGCAGGCCTTCCACTCGCCGGTTCCGTCCAGCTGATACTCCATTTTATCCGTCGTGGAAGCGATGAGCTTCACTGCATTTACGGAGATCTTCGGCTCCGTCGCCTGCTTGGTGATCTTGAGCTTGACCTCCTTGCTCGGCCGGCTGCCCGGAGAAAGCTTTCCGTTGGAAAGGACACCCTCCACCTGCCCCACCCGGAAGCAGAGCGCTACGCCCTTCGCGTAAAAGCGCTGGAATATATCAATCGTCGCCTGCTGGGACGCCGTGGCAGTGCCGATCAAATTCCACGTTGTCGAATCCGCCTTTCTCCAGTAGATCGTCCCGCTGCCCGCGTTCGTGAACACAAGCTGCTGCTTCAGACAGTCGAACGTGACCTTAAAATTTGACTGCTGCTTCGGCAGCACCACGGAGATCGGAGTCTCGGATTTGTCCCCCTTCAGCGAGAGCGTGTAATCCTTCGTCTTGCTGACCCAGGAGATATCCAGAACATATTGCTTGCTCGAGAATGTGCCGTATGCGCATTCCCAGTTCTTCATCTTCCCGTCGGAATAAAAGAGCCTTACGTCGCCGGCGTCCGATTCGATCGTGATCGTCTCGGCCTCATAATCGATCTTCGTCACCTTGAGCGACGGGCTGGCTGCATCCGCCCGCCTCCCCGGCCAGAACAGCGCCATTCCGACACACAGAAACAAAAACACACCGACAATGATCCTTTTTCTTTGCTTCATTTTTTTCCCTCCGCCGGCTTCCATGCCGCATTCCGCGCCGCCGCGCGGGCCCGATTCCCTTCGGGCTGAAATAAAACGCCTTTGTCCTGCAGGCACTTCTGGCTGAAGTACCTCTTATTGGTAATAATATCGGCTTCCGGCAATGATTTGTTAACCCCTTTTATTCCTTTTTCCATGGAGAATCGATATACTCTCCGCCGTTCGGCAGTCGGGTTGGTTCCTTCTGCTGCGACGCGGGAACCGGGGTCGGCGTCGGGGCCGGCCGGTGCTCGAACGCGTAATCCGCCTCCTCCTCGGTCATCAGCGCCGCGCGCGTGTAGCTGACGGCCGCATTCCACAAGAGCCACTGCGTCTGTCCGCTGTCATACACCGCCTCGATCTGCGCGCGCACCTGTTCCTTCCCGTAGCGGATATAGTGCTTCAGATAGCTCGCGGTAAAATCCTGCAGCCACGGCCGCACAACCGCGCGGCGGCTTCCCTCCGGCAGCCCCGACAGCGACTTGTTGGAATCGAGCAGGGCGTTGTACACGATCTTGTACGGCTGAGTGTCCGGATAGTCGACCCCGTAATAGCCGTTTCCGTAGTGCGAGGGGTAGACCATCGGACAGATATAGTCCAGATAGCGGGACAGCTCCCGGTAATCCTGTCCGACGCTCCTCTGGTCGGGTGCGCTCCGGATTACGCCGCCGAACACGTCGGCCGATACATAAAGTCCCATCGGCTTGATCTGCTCACAGAGGTATTTCACCGCCGCCGTGATCGCCTCGATCCTCGTGATTTCCTCCCCGTCCCGCTCCAGCACCAGCTCCGAGATCCTTCCCTCGGTCGGGAAGCGGACATAATCGAAATTGATTTCGTCAAAACCGAATTCCTTCAGGTTCGCGGCGATATCCACATAATAATCCAGCACCTCCCTGTTGAGCGGATTCAGCCAGCCCATCTTGCTGTTGTCCTTGTAGACTGTGCCGTCCTTCAGATGGATGCCGAGCTCCGGGGCCTTCTTGACCAGCATGCTGTCCTTGAACGTGACGACGCGGGCCACCATATATACATCATGCTCCTTCAGCTTCTTCATGGCGCTCCGGATATCCACGGCATATCTGGTGACCGTGCCGTACCTGGAGATCATGTCCCCCTCCATCTGGCAGGTGAGCTGCCCGTCGTCGTCCTTCATATCGACGACGATCGTATTCAGCTCCGTGCTGTCCAGCAGCTCGAGCAGCTCGTCCAGCCTTGTGGAAAGAAAACCGGCCTTCACATAGATCCCCTTTGCATTGACCGGCGTCCTCGTATCCACAAAATCCGCCATCCACTCTTCCTCCTGCGGCGCCTGGGTCGCCTCGACCTCCTCCGCGGGAACCTGCCACAGCCCGAACGGCCCCGCTGCCGTCGCTTCCGCATCCGCCACTCCGTCCGATTCCCCTTCCGGAGCGCCGACCGGAGTGACAGAAGGGAGCGGCGTCACATTCTCCTCCCCCGGCTCCGTGCCCGCCTCACCCAGCATATCCTTTAACGTCCGGAATACACTGATCCCCGCAAAGACGGCAGCAAGAAAAACAAGCAGCATCAGCACCGCTTCCTTCCAACGGATCCGAAACCTGCGCTTTGAGGAATACCTGAAATCGAGCCCACCTTTTTTTCTGCCCATTTTCCCTCTCATTCTGCCGCCCGGGCGGCCTTGCAA
>CAMWWR010000252.1 GCA_947178045.1 uncultured Clostridia bacterium | reverse complement strand
GCTCTGCAATTGTATCATACTCGTTCCCGTAGGAATTCAGTTCTCTGGTTCCCTCAAACAGGACGCAGATTTCCGAATAATACTCCGGTATCACATTCTCTGCCGGCAGGACAAGGTAGCCCGCAACCCTGCCGTTGCCGATGGTGCTGCTCCCTCTGGAGGACGACATGTAGCGCCCGGTGGACACGGCTCCGACGATCGTCACCGTCGTCTCCCGCAGAACATCGGACAGATTATCCCCGTTCCCCGACTCCAGGCGGAGCGTATCCCCGACCCGGAGTCCTTTCGAAGAGAGAAAATGCTCATCCGCGGCGCACTCCGAAACTGTCAGGGGCAGTCTTCCCTCGGTCACCAGATATGTATTGATCTGCTCCGTCAAAGGGTACAGACGCACAACAATCTCCTCGTCGCGGCTGTGGATCAGTGCATCCTGCACAAATATGCCCTCCGCTGCCCGGACGCCGTTTACAGCGCGTATGGCCTCAGCGTCCTCCCGCGTCAGTCCCATCGTCGAGACGACGCGCAAATCCATCATGTTGGTCCTGTCGTAAAAGCTGTCCGCCGAGAGCAGCATATCTGTCTTGCAGGCCCGCAGGCCGGCAAAAAACGCAGCGCCGAGCGCCGACATGAGCAGAATCGACAAAAAGCGCTGGAGCGATCCGCGGATTTCCCTGTGAAATTCTTTTCTCAAAGCTGATTTTTTTCATTACCTTACCCGTGCATACCGCAGAAAGGCCCGCGATACTGCTTCCATTAAAAATTCCATGCTACCACTCGATACTCATGACGTCGACCGGGGAATCGTTTTTGACCGATTCGCTGACCTTCCCGTTCTTGATGCGGATGACGCGGTCCGCCATCGGCGCGATCGCCGAATTGTGGGTGATGACGATGACCGTCATTCCCTTTTGGCGGCAGGTGTCCTGCAAAAGCTTTAAAATCTGCTTGCCGGTATTGTAGTCCAGCGCCCCGGTCGGCTCGTCGCAGAGCAAAAGCTTCGGATTCTTCGCCAGCGCGCGGGCGATCGAGACGCGCTGCTGCTCCCCGCCCGAGAGCTGCGCCGGAAAATTGTCCATCCGGTCACTCAGCCCCACGTCCGCGAGTACTTCCTTTGCGTCGAGCGGCTCCCTGCAGATCTGCAACGCAAGCTCGACATTCTCCCTTGCCGTCAGATTCTGCACCAGATTGTAAAACTGGAACACGAACCCGATCTCGTCGCGACGGTACGTTGTCAGCCGCTTTGCGTGAAATTCGTTGATCTTTTCTCCGTCCACAATGACCTCGCCGCCGTCGCAGGTATCCATCCCGCCCCGGATGTTCATCACGGTCGTCTTCCCCGCGCCGGAAGGCCCGGCAATCACAACAAACTCCCCCTTTTCCAGGGAAAAGCTGATGCCGTCCGAGGCGTGGATCATCACATCGCCCATCTTATAAATCTTTTTTACGTCCTTCAGTTCTACAAATGCCATATTCACCTCTATAACAAACCTACAATAGTGTACTTATATGATTACCGGCTCACACAACCGCCAGTACATGCTCCCGCGGCTTGACGGGCTCCCCGCTGATCTCGACGGCGGCAAGCAGCCGTTCCTGCGCGGCGAGCGCCCGTTCCATACTGCTCGTATAGAGAAGCGCAAGCCTTCCGCCCTCCTCCACCCGGTCGCCGATCTTCGCGCATATCCGGATCCCGGCCGTCAGATCGATGCGGCTTTCCTTCGTCTCCCGGCCTGCGCCGAGCATAAGGGACGCCATGCCGATCTCCTCCGTCTGCATCGAGCGGATATAGCCGGAGGCCGGCGCCTTCACCTCAAATTCCACCCCGGCTGTCGGAAAGCGTTCCGGGGAGCGCGCGAATGATGCGTCGCCGCCCTGCGCCTCGATAAACTCGCAGAATTTTTCGAACGCGGAGCCGTCGTCGATCGTCGCCTTCGCGAGCGTACATCCCTCCTTGGGGCTCCCTGCCCGGCCAGCGCCGAACAGCATCTGCCCCGCGAGCGTGCAGGACGCGTCGAGCAGGTCAGCCGGACCCTCCCCGTGCAGCGCCTCGATCGCCTCCTTCACCTCGAGGATGTTGCCGATATTCCTGCCGAGCGGCTGATCCATATCCGTTATGACTGCGCAGGTCTTCCGTCCAGCGCCGTTCCCGATCTCCACCATCTCTTTCGCGAGTGCAATCGAATCCTCGAGCGTCTTCATAAACGCTCCGCTGCCCGATTTTACATCGAGCACGATCACGTCCGCGCCCGCCGCAAGCTTTTTGCTCATAATACTGCTGGCAATCAGCGGAATGCTGTCCACCGTGGCCGTCACATCGCGCAGCGCATAGATTTTTTTATCGGCCGGCGCAAGATTGGCCGTCTGCGCCATCACGGCCAGCCCGATCCGGTTTACCTGCGCAAAAAACTCCTGCTCCGTGAGCGACACGCGAAAACCGGGAAAGCTCTCCAGCTTGTCGATCGTCCCGCCCGTATGCCCGAGCCCGCGCCCCGACATTTTTGCAACCGGAACGCCGAGCGCGGCCACCATCGGCCCGACGACGCGCGTCGTTTTATAGCCGACGCCGCCCGGGCAGAGCTTATCCGCCTTTTTTCCGCGGATGGCGGACAGATCGAGCATGTCGCCGCTCTCCGCCATCGCCATGGTGAGGGCAAGCGTCTCCGCCCGCGTCATCCCCTTCAGGCAGACGGCCATGAGAAACGCGGACATCTGGTAGTCCGGCACGCTGCCCTGCGTATAGCCGTCCACAATATATCGTATCTCCTCCGGCGAAAGCTCGCGCCCGGCCTTCTTACCGGCAATACAATCGTACATTCTCATAAAACAACACGCTCCTTTTTCTGATATTTTATAACGAAATCATATAATAATCAAGTTCGGATTCTTGACTTTTTGTCTCCCCTATGCTATACTCCCTTGGAAATACTGTTTATCTGGCGGCATGTCCGGCAGGAAACTTAAGAATTGGAGAGAGTGCGATGAAGAGAATTCAGACCCTGGAAACCAAAAATCTTTGCGAGTCCGCAAAGAAGGGCGGCTGCGGCGAGTGCCAGACGTCCTGCCAGTCCGCCTGCAAGACCAGCTGCGGCATTGCAAATCAGAAATGCGAGAAAAGCGAAAAGCGGTAAGGCGCTGCTGAAAAGGCCACATGAAAATGTGGTCTTTTTTTGCGCAGGGGCGCGAATGTGCATGAGTGCACATAGGAATTTTGCTGCTGAAAATTCAAATGCTGCGGATGCGGCGGAATGAGAGGAAAAATGGTACATCAATATATACTGAACGGATATCACATTGTGCTGGATACCTGCTCCGGATCGGTCCATGCGGTCGATGAGGTCGCCTACGATATCATTGCTCTGTATCCGGAGAAGACCGAGGACGAGATCACGGCGTTGATGCTCGAAAAATACCGCGGCCGGGAGGACGTGACGGAGGAGGAGGTGCGGCTCTGCATCGCGGACGTGCGCGCGCTGAAGGAGCAGGGAAAGCTCTTTACACCGGACACCTACGAGCCGCTTGCGGACCGTTTTAAGGAGCGCAGCCAGAATGTCGTCAAGGCACTCTGCCTCCATGTGGCTCACACCTGCAACCTGAACTGTGCCTACTGCTTCGCGAGCCAGGGGAAATATCACGGGGAACGCGCCCTGATGAGCTTTGAGACGGGCAGGCGCGCGCTCGACTTTCTGATCGAAAACTCCGGCAGCAGGACAAACCTCGAGGTGGATTTTTTCGGCGGCGAGCCGCTGATGAACTGGGATGTGGTAAAGCAGCTCGTCCTCTATGCGCGCAGCGTCGAGAAGGAGCATCACAAAAATTTCCGCTTTACCTTGACGACGAACGGAATGCTGATCGACGACGATGTGATCGAGTTTGCCAACCGGGAAATGAGCAATGTCGTTCTGAGCCTGGACGGAAGGAAGGAAATCCACGACCGTCTGCGTGTGGACTACGCGGGCAACGGCAGTTGGGATCGCATCGTACCGAAATTCCAGAAGCTGGTAAATG
>CAMWWR010000251.1 GCA_947178045.1 uncultured Clostridia bacterium | reverse complement strand
CCCCCCCCCCTTTTTTTTTTCAAGCATACTACGGCATCCGATATGTCTGCGTGGCTCGTGGGCTGGGTTATGTTTATAAGAGACAGGTTTCACGCTGCTTGTGGAGGAAGGGGACGGGGGCGGCCGTCGGGGGCTGAGTCCCATCTATCAGAGGCAGATCCGGGCCTGGCTGGAAAAAAAGCGGATGCTCGGAACCGGACTTCTGCTGAGAACGCCGGAATATATCCCGGTATGCGTGCGCGCCGGGCTGCGGGTCTGCGAGCCGTCCGCCCGGGTAGAGCCGCGGATCCGGGAGGCCGTGGAGGAATTTTTCCGGCTGCGCTTTGCGGATTTCGGGGCAGAATTCCGGTACAGCGAGCTGTACGGGCTTTTGGACGGCTTAAGCGGTACGGCGGCTGTCGAGAGCCTGACGGTGACCGCATCCGGCAAGGGTGTCCGGTTTTACGGCGACGGGAGCTTCCGGCTTCCGGAAGACGGGCTGGCGGTGCTGGAAGAGGTCTGGCTGCAGCTGGTACAGGAGAGCAGAAAATGAAGCGCAGACAAAAATATTTTTTATGGAACAGCAGACAGAGCTTTGAGCGGGGACAGGGCAGGAATATCCGGATTACGAAGGGCGGGCTTGTCCCGGGAAAGGGCGGCTGCGCCGGAATCTATTATACCGGACTTTGCGACAGCGGCCGGGCTCTGACAGAGTGGGACAGACTGGCGCTGGAGGGGGAGATTCCCCGGCCGGAAAGAGTCCGTATATGCATTTACACCAGCGAGGAGCCCTTTCTCCTTGTCCGGGGCAGGCGCTTCGAGCTGGACAGGCTGCTTGGCGACACTTCGATGCCGGCCGCGCAGAAGGATGAGCTGTTGGAGAGCTGCAAACGCCAGGAGCTTTTCTGGTGGAGCAGCCAGCGGCTGCGCGGGGTGACGGGACGCTATCTCTGGCTGCGCGTGCAGATGGAAGGAGCGGAGGAGGAGCTTTGTATCCGGCGCATGCAGATATTTTTTCCGCGGGCCGCCTGGACGGCCTTCCTGCCGGAGCTGTACCGGGGGCAGGAGGATTCCTTTCTGGAGCGCTTTCTCGGCATTTTCCAGTGGATGTACGAGGAGATGGACCGGAAGATCGAGAAGCTGCCCGGGCTGTACTGTGCCGACAGCAGCCCGGCAGAGCTGCTGGTATGGCTGTCGGAATGGACCGGCATCGAGGAGCCGCAGCTCTGGGGCGAGGCTCAGCTGCGCTATCTGATCCGCCACGGGGCGCAGCTGGCCGGGCTGCGGGGGACAAGAGAATATATGAGGCGGCTTCTGTGGCTGTATACCGGCGTCTCCCCCTATATCGTAGAATATTGGCAGTGGGCGTACGAGGAGCCGGACGGCCGGAGGCGGAATCTGCTGGAGAGACTGTACGGCAGCGACAGCTTCTGCGCCGCCGTGATCTTTCCGGGGAGGGTCCTGAAAAACCGGGACTGCCTGCCGGTGCTGGAACGCCTGGTACAGTGCAGCAGCCCGGCCTATATGGAGGTCAAAATCGAGATTCTGCAGCCGCGTATATTTCTGGACAGGCACTCCTATCTCGGAATCAACAGCTATCTGGAGAGCTGGGGCGGAGCGGCGCTGGACGGACAGAGCTATTTGCCATGCACGGTATGGAAGGAGGGGCGGCATGAAGGATAGAAATTATTTTCCCTTTGAGCGGAACCGGTATTTTTTCGGGAAGCTGCTGAGCGTGGAGGATTTTGAGCGGGAGCAGGCCTATATGAACCACAAAAGGCGGATGCTGAACCGGCTTCTGTACGGGGACGGCGTTCTCTGCGGACTGCAGGTGCTGGAGGTCGACGAGGAGAGTATTTCCGTCGAGATGGGGGTTGCGCTGGACAGCCTCGGCAGGGAGATCGTTATGGAGCAGCCGGTGATAAAGCGTCTGTCGGTTCTGGACGGCTTCCGGGAGCACTGCGTCGAGAACGGGAACGGCGGAATTCTGTATCTCTGCATTGAGTACAGCGAGGAGGCAGCCGAGCCGGTGCACTGTATCGGCTCGGCCGGCGATGACGGGGGAAAGCCGCTGGAATTCAATAAATGGCGGGAGGGCTGCCGACTTTTTCTGACCAGCGAGGAGCCGGAGGGAAATCAGGGCTTTGCGGACGATGCCTGCGAGGAGATCCACACCGTGTACCGCGGGCGGGGCATTCGGATCCGGCTGGCTGTGCCCCGGTTTATGACGAAGGACCGGGAGGCTGTTCTCCGGCTGCTTGTGGATAAGAACGGGAACCGGGAGGAGATCTCCTTTCGGTTCGATGTGGAGCTGGAGGGCGCGGACTGGCAGGGAAAAAAGCGGATGACACTGGAGTTCCGGGAGGCCGGCCGGGAGCAGGCGGATTTTTATCAGGAGGAATACACCGTGTGCGCGGCGCTCCGGGAGACGGAGGGAAGGCTGCAGATCGCTGCGGAAAGCTTTGTTTTGGAAATCGGAGGGCATAAAAGGACGGAGGCGGCAGGGGGGAAGTTTCGGTTTGAGGTCGTTTCCGGCAGCCGGGAGCGGGCGCTCCGGAATGCCTTCCTTCAGTCGGCGCCGGAGGATCTTCTGCAGGCGTCCCGGCAGCCGCTGCTGTACCTGGCGAGGATCACAGTAATCCAGGCGGGGGATACCTATATCATCGAGCGGGTCGACAACCTGCCATACCGGCAGTATGTGTGGAATAACCGCCTGTTAGGTGCTCTGCGCCTGCTGGGAGGGGAGCCCTCCCCGGACAGAGAAAAAGAGCGCGAAAAGCCGCGGCCCGCTGCAAGGCCGGAGCCCGCCATGCCGGGCCTGCCGGTGAACTATGTGTACGGGCTGGCGGAAATCGAGCTCGGCATCGGCGGGGCGGCAGGACAGTGCTTTTTCTCGGAGGAGATCGTTCACGGGCTGGGGCCCGGGAACGTGATTGTCACGGTCGGGGCGGTGAATCCGAGGAAGGACGGCAGGGAGATCGTGTACGGGACCCGGAATATTTTTCCGGAGGAAAAGGGGCAGGTCAATGTGGAGACCGCCGTCAAGCTGTATGTGGATAAGGGCAGCTTCCGCATCGGGGTGCGCTGCCTAAAGGAGGTGCACGAGGGACGTCTGACCGTACACTGGCTCGCGGTTCTGGCGCAGAAGGAGGCGGCGGAGAGCCGGCCGTCCATGAACATCCGGCCGGGCCTGCCGAGGATCCGCGTTCGGGAAACGCTGAATTTTGAGGCGCTGATCGACGGGAAGAGGCAGACGAGAATACACTGGGAGGTCAGGGAGCCAGAGGGAGGAAGCATCGATGCCAAAGGTCTGTACACGGCGCCGAATCATCCCGGAATCTTTGAAATACGCGCGGCCGACGCGGCGGACGGGAGCCTGCGCGCCTCGGTCTATGTGATCGTTGCGGAGGGGACGGAATGATAATTTCTACGTTGGAGCGGGACTATCGGGTGATCCACCGGGGGCGGGAGACGGAAAATTTTGAGGTGCTGCTCTGCCGGACCGGACAGGAGACGGGCGGCGCAGACTGTACCCTGCTGCGCTTTTTTGACCGGGAGGAGATCCGCCGGATTCTGGAGCAGAATCTGCTGCGTAGGGGGATAACCGAGAGCTTTACGGACTACCGGGAAAGCTTTATCTGGCACGGCGATCTCGTTATGGTGTTCCGGCGTAGGGAAGGAACGACGCTGGGGCATTACCTGCGGACGGAATGCCCCCCGCCCGGCCGCAGACTGGAAATCGGGAGGCGGCTGCTCGAGCGCCTGCTGCTCATGAACATGCCGGACTATCTGCTCGCCGGCATATTGAATGAAAAATGTATTCTGGTAACGGAGGGCGGGGAGGTGGCGATCCGGTATGAGCCGGACGAGATACACTGCCGAGAGCAGGAGCGGGAGGAGTCCCTGCGCAGCTGCTTTTGCCGGATATTTTCCCTGCTGCTTTCGGAGGGGCAGGAAAAGCCCGCCGCGGGAATACGGCGCTTTTTGGAGCAGCTGGAAAAGGAGTATTGAGTGGTACGGGCCGGAATTGTCTGCAAAGAGGTATT
>CAMWWR010000250.1 GCA_947178045.1 uncultured Clostridia bacterium | reverse complement strand
GAACCAGGGCGGAGACCTGCTTGACCGCGTCGTTATGATACGAAGGCAGATTGCCCTGGAGCTCGGCTGCGTTGTGCCGACCATTCGTCTGCGCGATAATATCCAGCTGAATCCGAACCAGTATGTTATCAAGATCAAGGGAATCCCGGTCAGCGACGGGGAGATCCTGTTTGACCACTATATGGCGATGAATCCGGGCTATGTGGAGGAGGAAATCACAGGTATTCCGACCTTCGAGCCGTCCTACCACCTGCCTGCGATCTGGATCACCGAGAGCCAGCGCGAGCGCGCGGAGTCCTACGGCTATACGGTTGTTGACCCGCCGTCCATCATCGCGACGCATTTGACGCAGGTCATCAGCAGCCATCTCGACGAGCTGCTCACCCGCCAGGATGTTCAGAACCTCATCAACAACATCCAGGAGTCGAACCAGACGCTTATTTCCGAGCTTGTTCCGAAGCTGCTCGGGGTCGGCGAGATACAGAAGGTGCTGCAGAATCTTCTGCGGGAGGGGATATCCATCCTCGACCTCATCACGATATTCGAGACGCTTGCGGATTACGCGCCTACTACGCGTGACACCGACGTTCTGACAGAGTATGTCCGCCAGAGCTTAAAGCGCGCGATCTCGAACAAATACTTCCCTGCCGGTGAGACGACGAGCGTTGTGACGCTCGACCCGAAGATCGAGCAGGAAATTATGGGAAGCGTGAAGCAGACCGAGCAGGGCGCTTATCTGACGATGGACCCGGACCGGACGCAGAGGATCATGAAATCGGTGGAGGACGAGGTTGGAAAGCTCGAGAGTCTCGGGAGGAATCCGGTCATTATCACCTCGCCGATTGTGCGCATGTATTTCAAGCGATTGACAAAGGATTATTTCCAGGATCTGATCGTTGTGTCCTACAATGAAATAGAATCCAATGTGGAATTACAGTCAGTGGGGATGGTGACAGCATAGTATGATTATCAAGAAATTTACGGCCGGTACGGAGGCGGAGGCGATCCTTCTTGCCAAGGAAGAGCTCGGTATGGATGCGATCGTGATGAATATCAAAAAAAATACGCCGAAGGGAATTTATAAGCTCTGGCGCAAGCCGACCGTCGAAATCACCGCGGCGCTCGACGAGAATATCGTCTATCAGGACAAAAAGGAAGAGCCGCCGAAGCGCAATCCGAATATTATATACGAGGACGACGAGCCGTCCGCTGTCTACGAGCCGTCGGGAAAGCAGTTTCCCGGCGCGGTAAAAAGCTCGGCGGCCATCGAGCAGAAGCTGGACCAGCTGCAGGATATGCTGGTCAGCCAGATGGCCGAGCGGGCGGGAAAACAGGGGACGGAGGAGGAAAAGCAGCAGGAGGAGGGCGATTCCAACATTGCCTGCCTGCAGCTCATCTACAACCAGATGATCGCCAACGAGGTCGACGAGCAGTACGCCAACCAGGTGATCGGGGAGATCGAGCACAAGCTGAAGAAGAATGCCGGCGTCAATAATATTCTGATGAGCATGTACCAGAAGCTCGTGCTGAAGCTCGGGCAGATCCGGACGATCGAGGTTGACGGGAACCGGATCAAGTATGTGTTTTTTATCGGGCCGACCGGCGTCGGAAAGACGACGACCATCGCGAAGATCGCGTCCATGCTCAAGATGAACGAGAAAAAGCGGGTCGCGCTCATGACGGCCGACACCTACCGCATCGCCGCGGTGGAGCAGCTCACGACCTACGCGAATATCCTCGACATCCCACTGAAGGTGATCTATTCCGCCGACGAGGTGGCGGAGGCGCGGGAGGAGCTGGATGACTGTGATATCGTCCTCATCGATACGGCGGGGCGCTCGCACAGAAGCAGGGAGCAGCGGGACGATCTGGCGCAGCTGCTGGACACCGTGCCGCCGGAGCAGCGCGAGGTGTACCTTGTGCTGAGCGCGACGACAAAGTACCGTGACCTTTTGAAAATTACGGTTATTTATTCCCATTTAACCGACTATTCCCTTGTTTTTACCAAGCTCGACGAGACGGGGAGCATCGGCAGCGTACTGAATCTGCACATGAAGACGGGAGCGCCGCTTTCTTATGCGACCTTCGGACAGAATGTGCCGGATGACATCAGCGTTATCGATCCGCAGAGCGTGGCGAAGCAGCTGTTAGGAGGCAGCAGATAAATGGATCAGGCAGAACAGTTGAGACGGCTTGTGAAACAGAATAGTGATTCTCCTGGCCATACTGCCCGGGTCATCACCGTGACAAGCGGAAAGGGAGGCGTCGGAAAGACGAGCGTATCGGTCAATCTGGCGATCGAATTTTCCAGGGCCGGAAACCGGGTGATTATCATGGATGCGGATTTCGGTCTTGCAAACATCGAGGTTATGCTCGGGATACGGCCGCAGTACAATCTCGCCGACGTAATGTTCGGGGGGAAGAGCATCAGCAGCATCATCACGCAGGGGCCGGAAAACATCCGCTTTATCTCGGGCGGCTCGGGAATCCACGAGCTGACGCGGATGACGAGGGAACAGATCGTCAATCTGACGATGCGCCTGAAGGAGCTCGATGAGATGGCCGACATCATCATTATCGATACGGGCGCGGGGATTGCGGACAGCGTGCTGGAATTTGTGGCGGCGAGCGCCGAGGTGCTTCTCGTTGTGACGCCGGAGCCGACCTCCATTACGGACGCCTACGCGCTGCTCAAGACGCTGAACCGCAACTCGGAGTTTTCGACGGAGCACACGAGGATCCGCATGATCGCGAACCGCGTGACGCGCGCAGGCGAGGGGCGGGAGCTGTTTGAAAAGCTCAGCGTCGTCGCCTCGAAATTCCTGAGCTTCGATCTGGAATATCTCGAGGAGATCCCGCAGGACGATCAGGTCTCCCGCGCGATCATCCGGCAGAAGCCGGTTGTGATCTCGGCGCCGGGCTCCAACGCCGGCCGGGCGCTGAAGGAGCTGGCGGAGATTCTGGCCGGAACCAGCAGCGAGCCGGTTCCCGCAAAGAGGGGAATCGCGCAGTTATTTTCCAATTTAATCCGGGTAACAACGCATAAACAAAGACAAAAAGGGTAGGAAAATATGAGTAATGCACTTTCCATCGGACAAAAGATAGAAATGACGCGCCATCGCAGAACTCCGTTCGGGCATGACGGCGAGGGAAAGACATACGTCAGCCAGTTGACGGATATCAAGGAAAACTCGCTCATTCAGATTGCCATGCCGATGGAGGGCGGGAGAATGTTCCTTCTGGAGCCGGGCGAGAAATTTAATCTCTACTTTTATACGACGCGGGGGCTGTTCCACTGTGTCGCGCAGGTTGAGAGCCGGTATCGGAGCGGAGCGGTTTATTATGCGGATATGGCGTTTTTATCAGAGCTGGAGCGGTATCAGCGGAGACAGTTTTACCGTCTGAACTGCATTGTGGATATGGCCTTCCGACTGCCGGAGGAGGACGCTGCGCCGTATTCCGGCGTCATCATCGACATCAGCGGCGGGGGGCTGCGTTTCAACAGCGAGAAGCAGTTTGAGACGGACGCACAGCTGAAAGTCAGTTTCCGGCTGACCACCGGCGGCGCGGAAAAGGATTTTAATCTCCTCGCCAGGGTGGTATTGAGCAACCGGCTCGTCAATCGGGAGTCGGGCTACGAGACCCGGGTGGAATTTGTGGACATTGAGGAGAACGACCGGGAATCTATTGTGAAATATGTTTTTGAAGAGGACCGAAAGCGGAGAAAACGGGAAAGGAATCCGAAAAGCAAAAAGCTGGTCGATTTCAGAAGCGACGGAAAACGCTCGGATTCGTAAAACGGCAAAAAAACAAATATGCTTCGGAGAAGGAGGATGACAAATGGCCAGGAAAAAAAATATTTTGGTGGTTGATGATTCTGCACTTATGAGAAGGCTGATCTCTGATATAATAAACAGTGACGAGAGATTTCAGGTGTCCGACATTGCCATGAACGGACTGGAGGCATTTGACCTTGTTACCCGGGGAACAGGGCGGTATGACGCGATTCTTCTCGACATTAACATGCCGAGGATG
>CAMWWR010000249.1 GCA_947178045.1 uncultured Clostridia bacterium | reverse complement strand
CAGCTTGCTTGCGCGCTTTGCCTCCACCTTGAAGGTGAAATTCCTGTCCTCGTAAAATTCTTCGATGTACGCGCCGACGCCCGACGTAATATCACCCCACTCCATGCTGTCGATCACAACAACCGGACAGATTCCCGATACGCCGAACACCTTCTGCAGCGCCTCCACCGTCTCGTCATAGTCAAAATCCTCCGGGCACTCGACAAATATCCTGCCCTGCTCGCGCACGACATGATACCGGCCGATGCGGTCCAGCCCCGCCTGCACACGGTCGCGCAGCGCGTTCTCAAAAACATAGCGGTTCTTGCCCTTCAGGCCGATCTCCGCATACTTAATCAAAAATGCTCTGTACATGGTTTTTCTTCCTCGTATCTCTGTAATTGCAGCTGTCTCTCCGCACCCGCTGTTTCTGCAGCCGCCCTCAGAACCTGACTCTCTGCGCCGGATGGTTACAGCCGACTTCCGGATCCGCTTTTCTGTGTCGGATGCTGTCGCAGCCAACCTTCCGGATCCGCTTTTCTCCGCCGGATGCTTTTACCGCCTCGTATACCTGCGCAGCACCGGCAAAAGCTCGCTCAGCTGCGCGGCCGCATAGTCGATCTCCTCCTCCTGCGTATCCTTCGAGAAGCTGAAGCGCAGGGTGGAATCCAGCAGCTCCTCCCGGACGCCGATCGCCCGGAGGCTTCCGCTGATCCCCGGATGGTTCGACGAGCACGCCGAGCCAGAGGACACATAAACTCCTCTCTCCTCGAGCGCGTGCAGGAGCACCTCGCTGCGCACTCCCTCAAAGCTTGCGCTCACAATATGGGGAGCGCAGCCGGAAAGCGGCTCCGTGACCGCGTTCACCGTCACTCCGGGAAGCGCCGAAAGCCGTTCAAGAAGGCGCTTTTTCAGGCCGTACAGCTCGCTTACCTTCCTCTCATGCTCCGTATAGATTTCCTCTATCGCACGGCCGAGTCCCGCGATGGCGGGCACATTCTCGGTTCCGGAGCGCATTCCCCTCTGCTGTCCGCCGCCCCACAGGATCGGCCGGATGCGGACTCCGTCCCGGATATATAAAAAGCCGCTGCCCTTCGGTCCATGGATCTTGTGTCCGCTGACGCTCAGCAGGTCGATTCCTTCCTTCTTGGGGCATATCCGGTATTTCCCATACGCCTGTATCGCGTCCGCATGAAACAGAATGCCCGGATTTTTCGCCCTGACAGCCGCGGACAGAGCCGCGATGTCCTGCACCGCGCCGAGCTCATTGTTCACATACATCACCGAGACGAGCACCGTGTCCGGGCGCACCAGCCTGCACAGCTCCGGCAGAAGCACATGGCCAAGCTCGTCCACCGGCGCAAAATCGACGGTAAAGCCCATCTCCTCAAGAAACAGCAGCGGGCTGTTTACCGAGGCATGCTCGAACTGCGTGGCGATCAGATGCTTTCCCCTGCGCCGCATCGCGAGCGCCGCCCCGATCAGCGCCAGATTGTTCGACTCCGTCCCACCGGACGTAAATACAATCTCCTTCGGCTGCGCCTTCAGCGACCGCGCGGCCTGCTCCGCTGCCGCACGAATATAGCGCTCCGCCTCCACTCCCTTTCTGTGCAGGGAGGACGGATTGCCGAAATCGACCGACATCGTCCGCTCCATCACGTCCCTTACGCCGTCCGAGACACGCGTCGTCGCGGCGTTATCCAAATATGCTTCCATCATCCGACGCTCCCATCCTCCTCAAACGCAAGCATCAGGATCGACAGCATCGCCAGCCCCGCTGTCTCCGTCCGCAGAATACGCCGGCCGAGCGTGACCGGGCGCACCCCCGCCTGTTCGGCCTGCGCGATCTCCTCCTCCTCAAAGCCGCCCTCCGGCCCGATAAAAATTCCGACGGAGCGCGGACGCTTCTCCTGCAGCCCGGAAATGATCCGCCTCGTATTTTCGATTCCCTCCGCGCACTCGTACGGGATGACCGCACCGTCAAGCCCCGCCGCCTCCCGCAGCGCCTCGGAAAACGCAAGCACCGGGCTCACCTGGGGCAGAATGCCGCGCATGGACTGCATTGCCGCCGACCGCGCGATGGACTGCCAGCGCTCCCGCTTTCTCGCTTCCTTCCTCTCATCCTCCAGCCGGACGATGGTCCGCTTCGTCACGACTGGGACAATTTCTGATGCCCCGAGCTCGACCGCCTTCTGGATAATGAGCTCCAGCTTGTCCTTCTTCGGAAGTCCCTGATACAGGATAAGCCGCACCGGCAGCTCCGTCTGCGACGGCTTTTTGCTCAAGGGCTCCGCCGTGACCTGCTCCCTGCCAAGCTCCTTCAGACGGCAGAGATAATCCGTCCCCTCGCCGTCGCAGACCGTGATCTCCTGCCCCGGCTGCATGCGCAGCACATTCCGGATATGGTTGTTGTCCTCCCCGGTCAGCCTTATTTCCCCTTCCCGTATCTCGCTTTTCTCCACATAAAAACGGTACATATCATCTCTCCATGCCGTCCTGCCCCTCCGGCTCCTTCTGACCGTCAAGCAGCTCCTGGATCGCGGAGATTGCGCGCTCCTTCAGGACGAGATTCTCCCCTGCCGGATTGACCGCAATACCGACGCCCTTGCTGATGCTGATCACGTCCTTGATTGTCATCACCATCGCTCCCCATTCCCTTATCGGGTACAGTTTGCTGAATTCGGTGATATCCGTAAAAGCCGGCGTATAGCTTTCCCCCGTCGTGTTTTTGATTGCGGCGAACGTCAGCTTTGTCCCCTTGCCAAACACAAGCTGATTTCCTCCCGGCTTTTTCTGCACCGCTCCCTCGTATCGCATCGGCACGATCAGTTTGCTCTTCGTCACCTCCGTAAGCATCGCCTGCTCCTTCGCCTGCAGCACCTCCCCGCGCTTCTCATAATTCACGTTCCAGCGCGCCTCGCCGAAAAAGTCGAGCATCCGGGTGCGCAGCGCCGGGTTGGTCACCGGTATCTGCGCCTCCGGCTTTCCGGTGTAATCCGGCGGCGGCAGCACCTCCCCGCGCCCGATCATCGCCCGGTAAAAGCCGTTGTCGATCAGCACGCGCTCCATTCCAAGATAATACAGCATCGCAAACGCCGGAATCCTCTTGTCGGGCTGCTGTCCCTCCGCCGGCGGCTGCATCGGTTTCTCCGCCGGCAGCACGGCCACCTCGCGCACTTCCAGCTCACGGAACATCTCCTTATAGTAAAGCACCGCCAGCTCCGCATATTCCCTCCGGGAATAAACATCGACCATCCCGTTGTTGAAAAACGGGAAATTAGTCGCCTTGTCGAAGGTCATATAGACTGCGTCCGCGGACTTTATTTTTTCCAGCAGGCACGAATAGAGCAGCTTGCTTCTGCGCTTCCACTCCTCGACCTCCTCGTCCTGTGCCTGCTTTTCCGCGTTCCTCGCGTACCAGAGCGAAAGGATCAGCTCCTGGATGTCAAAGGGCGCGCAGTCCTCCTCCGTCAGGCCGTCCTTCCGAATGATCTCCCGCACGGCCTCCTCCCGCTCCTTCGTCAGGCGGCACGCCTCATACGCCTCCAGCAGCGGCGACAGCTCCTCCTCGGCAGCCCTGCGGCAGACGACAGTATTCCCGACACAGAACGCGTTCGGCGCGAAATTCGGAATGATCAGAGAAAAAACCGGCCCGAAGACGCCGAACGAGCACACCGAGCCCTTCTTCACCGGATGTCCTCCCTGCTCGACCGACTGGACGGTGCAGTCAAAGACTCTTCTTCCGTTTGCGCCGAGATAGGACACCTTCGTCCCCGGCAGCAGCTCGCCGCCGGTCATTCTTCCGGTCAGCACACTGCCCTGATCCTTCCACGGATACACTCCCTCGATCTCAAATATCATATCTCCCGGGCCGAAGGAGTCCTTCTCCCGCTCCGCCAAAACGGCGCTCTCCTGCTCCGCCTCGCCGGTATTTCGTCTGTTTTTCTTTCCGAAACCGAACAATCCCATAATCAGCCTCCATCTCGCTCCGCTCTTTGCGGTTCTTTCGTTCCCCCGCCGATCCGTATTTCTGCCGGATATAGGCATATCGTTATTA
>CAMWWR010000248.1 GCA_947178045.1 uncultured Clostridia bacterium | reverse complement strand
CAGTCCAGTTGTCCATATAGCTGTCGCCGTTGGCCGCCAGCGGCCCCCATATTCTCACGGTCGGAAAGGTTTTTCCAAACCAGTTGTCCGCGATATTCAGCCCGTTGGCCGTATCGATCGGCACAAAGACCATGGAGGTACAGGAACTCACTGTATCCGGATTCACCCAGTAGGAAACCGTGTAGGACGAGGGCATCTTTACATCCAGCATCAGGCCCTCGCCCCGAACCAGATCTACATCGGCCGTGCCGGTATCGCCGGCAAAGGAATACGCCTGCCCGTTCTTACCCTCTGCATAAGCTGCCTCTCCCGTCGCTGCGGCATTCCAGGTGGCGCCCGCTCCTCCGTGCAGGGATGCGCTGCCCTCCCCGACCGCGTTTTCAAGCGTGTTGTCGAAGGTGTAGTAGCCCGTCAGGCCGCTCGTAAGATCAACACCGCTCTCCTCCGCCGATATCGGCACAGGGGCAAAACCTTCGGCAAATACCGCATTGAATGCCATAAGTGCCGTCAGTCCGCGCGCAACAATTTTCTTTGTCACACTCATTTTGTTCCTCCCTTCAAAAGCTGTAATATGTATTTTTGTATATTACGCCTACAATTTCATCTTCCGCAAACGGAATCCGAAACAGATTCCACAAATAACTTAGAAACAGTGTATCATATATTTACCCGTTTGGCAATCTTGACTTTCCAGTAAAAGCAGCGGGAAGAATCCGAATTTTCATCAAAATTTAATTCGAAATCTACTTGTTTTTTCCGGCCTTCTCATGTATCATTTTTTGTATATTATTCTTAAAGAGGAGAGCCGCCATGAATCCGAAACTGAAAGAAAAAATCCTCGAATCCCTCTCCGCGGTACTGCCGATCACCGGAATCGTCCTGCTTTTGAGCATCTTTCCGGTGCCCCTCAATACCGGGGCGGTCGTCATGTTTTTTGTCGGCGCCGTTCTGCTGATTATCGGAATGGGAATGTTCCAGCTCGGCGCAGAGATGGCAATGAGCCCTCTGGGCGAGGGCATCGGCGTCCAGATCTCCCGGTCGAAGCGCCTCATCTTTATCGCGCTGATCAGCCTTTTAATGGGCGCGCTGATCACGATGGCAGAGCCCGATCTGCGGGTGCTCTCCGACCAGGTGCCCGCGGTTCCGAACAGCACCCTGATCTTTACCGTGGCGCTCGGCGTCGGGCTTTTTCTGGCGCTCGCCGTGCTGCGTATTATTTTAAAAGTCAACCTCGCCTATCTTTTGATGGGCCTGTATCTGATTTTGATCATTCTTTCCTTTTTTGTGCCGAAGGATTTCCTGGCCGTCGCCTTTGACTCCGGCGGCGTTACGACCGGGCCGATCACCGTCCCGTTCATCATGGCAATGGGCGTCGGACTTTCCTCCGTGCGCGCAGACAAGGATGCCGCGAACGACAGCTTCGGTCTGGTGGCGCTCTCAAGCGTCGGACCGATCCTTTCCGTCCTGCTGCTCGGCTGCTTTTTCAACCCGCAGGACTCCTCCTATACAAAGACGGTGGTTCCCGACGTCGTCACGATGCAGGACGTGATGCGCGCCTTCGCGGTGCAGTTTCCGCACTACGCAAAAGAGGTGCTGATTTCCATCCTCCCGATCGCCGCGATGTTCCTGATCTTCCAGCTTGTCAGCCGCCGCTACCAGCACCGTCAGAAGCTGCGTATCGCCGTGGGCTTCGGCTATACCTACGCGGGGCTGGTGCTCTTTCTGTGCGGCGTGAACGTCGGCTTTGCCCCGGTCGGAAGCCTGATCGGCCACGATCTCGCCGGAACGAGCCAGAAATGGCTGCTCATTCCCATCGGCATGCTGATCGGCTACTACATCGTAAAGGCCGAGCCCGCCATCCAGATCCTGAACCGTCAGGTTCAGTCCGTCACCAACGGCATGGTATCCGCCAGAGCGATGAACCAGTGTCTTTCCATCGGCGTATCCGTTTCCGTGGGACTTTCCATGCTGCGGGTGCTGACCGGCGTCTCCATCGCGTGGATCGTTATTCCGGGATATATCCTTGCGCTTACAATGTCAAAATTCGTTCCGAAAATATTTGTCGGTATCGCCTTCGACTCCGGCGGTGTGGCGAGCGGACCGATGACCTCGACCTTCCTGCTGCCGCTGTGCATCGGCGCCTGCGAAATGCTGGGAGGCAACATTATGACGGACGCCTTCGGCGTAGTTGCCCTGGTTGCTCTGACGCCTCTGATCGCCGTGCAGATCATGGGCCTGCAGTATAAATTCAAGCTTGCAAGACGGCAGAAGAATACGACGCCGGAATATCTGCTTCCGGAGGACAGCGACGATATTATCGAAATCGAGGGCTAGCGCGCGGCCCTGTCCACCTTCAGCCACTGGCGCAGGATGGAGTTTTTGCCTGCACGGCATACGGCTCCAAATACCTTTGATGCCGCGGACGCGGCGGAATGAGAGGGAAATACGATGAATTCAAACACACAACATTTTTCGTTTCGCATTTTAATATTAATCACCAATCCAAAGCTCGCCAAGAAAGCAACAAAGCTTTTCGGGGACGGCGCTGTCCCGATGCACTACAACTTGAACGCTCTGGGGACGGCTCCGAATGAGATGATGGATATCCTGGGGCTCGGGAGCATCGACAAAAATCTTCTGGTCAGCATACTGCCGAAGCATTTCGCCGACGAAATGCTCCGCAAGCTGCGAAAGGCCCTGAAAATCGGCGTGCCGGACAGCGGAATCGCATTTACCATGCCGATCACCGGCGCAAACAACCATATTGTGCGGATGTTAAAGCAGCTTGCCGGAGACAAAGAAACGGCTGCGGAAAAAGGAGAGGCCGCGGAAAGGAAGGAAGAAACGACAATGGCAGAGTTTAAACATGTAATGATTGCTTCGATCGTAAATCAGGGCTACAGCGAGGAGGTTATGAACGCGGCGCGCTCTGCCGGGGCCGGCGGCGGCTCCGTGCTGCACAGCAGGCGTGTCGGAAGTGAAAAGGCGATGGATTTCTGGGGGCTGAGCGTGCAGGAAGAAAAGGAGATCATCCTGATTCTCGCCAAAGCCGAAAACAAGCTTGCCATCATGCAGGCCATCAGCGACGCCTGCGGGCTGCGCAGCGACGCGAAGGGGATCGTTGTGTCATTGCCGATCGACGCAGTGATCGGGCTGAACGAGGTGTAAAAATCAGCGCATATCATCCTTCGGAGCACAGCCGAAGTATTTGACATACGCCCGGTAAAAGGTCGAGTAGTCCCTAAAACCGCAGCTCTCGCCTGCTCTCTGTGCCGCGGTTCCGGCGCGCATTTTTTCCCTCGCCGCATTCAGGCGCTTGATAGTAATGTATTCCCAGGGTGCGGCTCCGGTCGCCTGCTTAAAAATTTTTCCGAACTGCGAGACGCTAAGCAAAAACTGCTCTGCAAGAAGCGGCACGGAAAGCTCGCTATACAAATGTGCATTCACATAGGCAACCATCTGCTCAGCAAGGCTTTCGGGCGGCTGATATTCTGCCGCCCCCCGCTTTGTGTAAGCCTCTCCTAACTGCTCTAAGAAAAAGTACAAGCACGCTGTAATCTTTATTCTCCTTTCATAATCATCCAGCCTTTCCCCGCACATTGCACAAAAATTCTGCGCAAGCGGCACGCCCGGAAGCTCTGACGGCCTGTAAAGATTTCCTCTGCCCGCCGGACGGTCAAAAAACGGCTTTAACAGCCGATGCTCCGGATCAATTTTTTCCACGGCAGACACAGAAAAATTCAACACATAACGCTCATATCTCCTGTCCTCCAGAATCCTTGTCCTGTGGGATTCCAGCGGGCTCATAATCATCAGATCCCCTGGTTCTAACGGATACCGCGCCCCTTCGACCAGATACTCCGCCTTTCCCGACACAAAATAGAAAAATTCGCACCGCTCATGGATGTGCATAAAAAAGGTTCTGTCGTCCGGGTGTTCGTCTACTGCATGGCGCGCATATAGATCACCCAGCTCGTAATCGCTCTGAAAATCCATTCTCCCTCCCCTTTCTTCTGAACCTGTATCTTTTGTAGTGTCCCTGAC
>CAMWWR010000247.1 GCA_947178045.1 uncultured Clostridia bacterium | reverse complement strand
TCCCGGCAGTCCATGGCCGCCGACAGCGGCGTCATTCCCCGCTGCGCCATCTGATTTACCAGTTCCTTATATTCCATCAGCCGGAGAGCCGCCGTGGAGCGCTGCCGGACGATTGCCCTCAGCAAAAGCGTACCCCCGCCTTCATCGACAAAATAAGGGCTGGCCCCCTTCTCAAGAAATGTGTCGATCAGGGCACAGCAGATCTGCCGGCTTCCCCCGTCCACCAGGTAGACAATGGGCGGTATGCCCTGCTGATCGCTCCGGTTGATGTCGGCTTCGCCGGCAAGCAGCTCTGCAATCGCTTTTCTCTGATTCAGAGAATAATTAAAATCCTCGGAAATCTCCATTCCCTCAGCATACGGATGCGCGAGATAATGGTAGCAGTTCCTCCCCTTCACGTCCCGACAGGAGGCATCCGCTCCGTGGTCCAGCAAAAGCCTTGTCATCGCCAGATTGCCGCGGCAGCACGAAAGCAGAAGAGGCGTGACTCCTTTCCCTTTTTTATCCGTCAGATTGGCATCCACGCCGTCCTCCAGCGCCTTTTTTGCCACCTCATAGAAATTATACCACACCAGCAGGTGGAACAGGGTGTAACCGCTCTTCCCTGCCGGCGCGGACAAAGCGTCCACTCCGCATTCCCGTACACATTCCTCTACCTGCCGGATTTCCTCTGCAGTAAAAATGTGATTTTGATACTCGCAATGTTCAAAATCATCCTCCCACCACGGGATGTATTTGCCGCCGCGGCTTTCGGCAGATTCCGTCAGCATGGCGGCTGTCGTTTTGATATCCATACTTTTCTCCGTTCTGCAGAATGTCCCCGCAGCCCTTCTGCTGCGTGTAAAATTATTGGACAATACCGGCAAGCTCTCCTGCCGGCCTCCGGAAATTATACCTCCTCAAAATAAAACACCTTTCCCCGCGGCGTAAACGGCAGCCTTCTTCCTCTCGGCACCAGAAACGCATGCTCGCGCCGGATGCGGATATGATCCTCGATCCACCCGTCCGTAATAATCAGAATCGGCCCGTTCTCCGGGAAATCCTTCGCTCCCTCCAGCAGGTCCACGCCCGGCTGAAGAACCGTTCCGCCCCTGCCCCTGACCTGCACGCGCCCCGCAATCTCCTCCGGAGTCAGGTATCCGGCGTCGTAGGCCGCCGCATCGCAGAAAACAACGCGGGCATACGGAACCTCCTTCGCCTCGGCATAGCTCGCTACCGCTCCGAGCGCAAAGCCGAGCAGCCGCGTGTCCATCGAGCCGGAGGTATCGATCACCACCCCGAAGGTGCGGCTGTACTCCGGAATTTCTGCGGGCGCATAGCTCGGCCTCGGGATATCTGGCGTGCTGCCCTGACGCCGGCTCGGCCTGGCGTAGGTGCGGTGCTTCGCAAGCGGTGTGAAAAATTCGTCAAACCAGTTGCCAAGCTGCACGTCCCACGGGATCGGCGGCATGGAAAGCGCGCGGATCTCCTCGATCAAGCCGGACGGCAGGAATCCCCTGCCCCCGCTCAAATGGTACTCCAGCCCGTTCTGCAGGGCGCTGCGGTAAAAATCATCGAGCGAGGTCACGCCGGAGGGCGAAAAGCCTCCCCCGCTCTTCGGCCCCGTGATCACATCGCCCCTGCCGTAGCCGCGGAACGTGTCGAGCTTCGAAAATTTCCGCAGATCCTTCAGCATCCGGTCATAGAGGCTTTCCGCGGAAACATCCTTCAATTCCTCATCATAGAGCCCGCGGTCCGGCATTTCTCCGATGCCCATTTCACGCAGCCAGCCGTTGATCACATAATCGCAGGCAACATTCCATAGATACGGGTCGCGCCCCCCGCAGCGCTCATGGTGCATCAGTCCTGCGTGGAGGAATTCATGTGCAAGTACAAATTTCAGCTCTTCCTCATTCAGTCCTGCCGCAGGATTCACATAGATCTCCCCCGCAGTCACATTTACCGCCGCAACCGAAATCTCCTCCTGATTGCAGTAGCTGTAATCCTCTATAATCCGAAAACCCGCGGCCAACCCGCCGAGCAGCGGATAGTGGCTGATAAACCACTGAGCCGCCTTCTCCGAGGCAGTGTGCGTACGGCCTGGCACCTCACCGTGCCCGCCCGCCTCGCTCACGACGCTCGACACAGAATGTGCCAGCGCATAGGCGAACTTCAGCATAAACTCATTCCGCTGGTTTTTCTTCGCATCGTATACCCGGGGATGCTCAAGGTCCCGCATATCCATCCCCTCCGCGGTTCCGAAGCTGTTCCCGCCACCGCCATGCCCGGCTGCGGCGCTCCCGTATCTGCCCGCTCCTGCCGCGTTCCCATGTCCGTCACTCTGCCCGCCCGTGCCGCCGCCATGCTCCATCAGATACTGATAAATTTTCCGCTCGTCCGTCAGGTTTCCCGGGAAAAGATTTGCGGGATTTTCACAGGTGGGGGAACCGAATTTAATATCGTGCAAAAACTTGCTGACATAGATATCGCACGCCATATTCCAAACTGCTTTGTTGCAGGAGACGACCCACTGCGTCGAACCGTTCGGCAGCACCTTCTCGTACCCCGGCATCCGCTCCGCATCAAAATGCCCGAAGGCAAGATGTAGCTTGCAGTGAGCGATCGTGTAGGCCCACTGCATCGGCGTAAGCAGCGCGTCCCGGTTCAGATAAATCGTGCCGTCGCCGCGCACAAAAGCCGCATCTTTACCCATATTCTGCCCTCCGAGCACCTGCAGATACCCTCCCAGCCTTGAAAAAAGGGGATTCCTTTTATTAAGGGAAATCCCCATATTCAGGCGCTGCTCGCCGGGCGAAACACGATTCTGGTTTTTCTTATTTGCCATTCCTGCCCACCTTTCCCATTTGCAGACATGCCTGACCTTTCCACTCCTACGCACAAAGCAACCAAAGCTCGCTTTGAACCTGCGCGGAGCAGCCATTGCACCCGCCCGGAAGTTCTGAAAATGAAATTCCTCCGGATTTCATTTTCAGAACTTCTGTGTGAACAGGCTCACCGCCTGCCGCTTAACACGCTCTCACGGCCTGTTCACATTTGCCAGCCTCGGCAGATCCCGCACGATCTCCACCATAAACCAGTCCGGCAGCACCTCGCCCTCGTCCGCCGACACGACCATCTGCGCGATCTCATAATTGATCTGCGACAGCTCCTTGATCAGCGCCTTTGCCCGGTGCGCCAGATACTGCGCGTCCTTGTTCATGTTCTGCTTATTCTGCGGCAGATCGTGCAGCAGCCTTGCCCGGAACGACTGTGCGACAAAATAGAGGACGTCCCGCTCGTTCGGCCCGGACGGCCATTTCGTGTCTCCCTTGATAATGCCCGCCAGCATATATTTGTTGCCCAGCTGTTTCGTAAAGGCGACGAACATCCCCGCATGCTTTGCGCTGATACAGCCGTAGGTCAGCACACGCAGGATATTCTCGGGCAGCTCCTTCTCCCCCGCACCGTACTCCGTCAGAGCGTCGCTCAGCATGTGCCAGGAGCGCGGGGTGGAGTACGGTTCCTCGTTCTTCGGCGGCTCGGAAAACAAATGATCCGGCCGCTGCGAGATATAATCCGTAACCCACGGGTGCAGGTGGTTTTCATACGCCCACGCCAGCCACTGGGAAGCGTCCGCCGTCATCTGTACATGGAACATGCGGTTGATCAGGGCGGAGGACATTGTCTTCACGATCGCCCCGTCCTGCGAGCGGTTCCCCGCGCCGATCACAATGCTTCCCGCAGGCAGGCGGTACTCGCCCACCCGCCGCTCGTGAATCAGACTGTAGAAGGCCTTCTGCACCTCCTGAGAGCAGGCGTTCAACTCGTCAAGGAAAAGCACATACGGCTCCTTCCTCGCGATCATCTTCGGCGGGAGGAACTCCGAGGTATCGCCCTTGATCTGCGGAATGCCGATGATATCCTCGGGCGCCAGCTGGCTGCCGAGCAGGGAAACGCAGGGCAGTCCGACCTCGGCGGAGAATTTCTCCACCAGAGCCGACTTGCCGATCCCCGGCGCGCCCCAGATAAACACCGGGCGGGTCGGAGCGACATTCAGCAGAACGT
>CAMWWR010000246.1 GCA_947178045.1 uncultured Clostridia bacterium | reverse complement strand
GGACAATCCAGTACCGGATGCTCTCCCCCAGCTCAAACGGGTTGGAAAATTTCGAATAATAATAGCCGTCTGTGCTTTCCTGCTCCTGCCACCATATATTAACGGAGTCCGGAGTAGCAACTGTTTTCTTTTTCCCGCACTTGGTGCATTTCAGAGTGGCAGTATGATTCTTTACGCTTATGCATTCCCAGGTATGTCCGCTCTGCACTTCGATTCTGCGGGTCTCGGAAGGCGTTCTGGCGTCGATTTCATAAAAGGTCACCGTGCTGTCCTTCCAGGTATACCACACGATCTTCCCGCCATAAATAAGCGGAACACAGTCCGACAGACTCCCCTCCAGCTTATAAAGTTCCCCGGTCTGTCTGCCGCTCCCGTCAAGCCAGGTATAATATACCGAATCCGACAGGCTCCACAAAATCACAACATCGTCCGCGCCGGTTTTAACCAGATGCGGAGTGGGCGCCTTGACGTCGTCCGCGCTGTAATTCGTAATCTGATTTACCGTAACTTCTTCCGTTTCCTTCGCCACTGCCGCAACAAAAATGTTTCGTGTCGTGCGGTCTGTACTGTCAAAATCAACCTTGTTCCCCGCCGCAAGCCAGGCTGTGCCTGAGTATTCAAAGCCGCCCACCGACACGCCGGTGTAATTCGCTCCGATTTCTCCCGGAATCTCCAGCATATCTGTCACTTCGCATCCACGGGCGGAAAAGCTTCCATCCAGAACATTGAGCGGATACCGGATCAGCGCAACCGAACGCGGATAAGCGTCACCGTGATCCACCGCGACGATTTTCCCGTCCTCCACCCGGATAAACTGGTTAAAGGAATGGCTGACATAGCCGTAGCTGCTGTTCATAACCCTGGTAAAGGAGTCCGTAATCTGCATGGTATCCCTGTTGAGCTGGATGGTCACATTGGCCTGGTGATTCTTACCATCCCTGGAAGTATACATTTCATGGCAGGTGCGGATCAGCAGGTAATCGCCCGCCTCTGTCATCCGTGCGGAACCTGCCCTGAACGGAATTGTTGTATTGCAGTCATACAACCCTGTGGAGCCGAGCCGCTTCCAGTCCTTATCATATTTCGTGATGCGGTAGCACTCGACCGACGCCGATTCCTTTTTGTTGCTCTGCCCCGTCAGGATAAAATGGCTGTCCTTTGCCGCGTAAAACCCACCGAAAAGCGGCAGCTCAGCCGGGATCGCTCTGGTGCTCAGCAGCTGGTACGAGGAATCATAATACTCCGCCACATAGCCGTCGTTTCCCTCCGCATACTGGAAACGCATCAGCGAGCCGTCCTCGCAGACAGTCAGATATGATTTTACCGTATCCGCCCAGGTCGCATAGTCCTGCGCGTTCCTGTTGCTGCCGGAATATTCCGTACAGGTGGCCTTCTCTGCCGCGCCCGCAGCTGCCGCCGGAATGCCCGTAACCAGCATGCACGCGGCCAGCAGCATGGATAATACCTTTTTTACCATGATAAGCTCCTTTCTTGTTTATACCCGCGCATCTCGCAGGCATGTTTGTGGTGCTGCGTCAATTAAGGGTTTGAAAATCTCTGTTTTTCAAATCCTCCGGCTCACTACAATTACCCCGACAAATGCCGCCAGCAGCAGCCACGCGGCACCGTCCCGCTTTTTGTAGTGCAGCGGCTTCATTTTTGTTCTGCCCTTTCCGCCGCGGTAGCAGCGTGCCTCCATCGCCATCGCCAGGTCGCCCGCGCGCCGGAACGCCGAGATAAACAGCGGTACCAGAATCGGGATCATCGCCCTGGCGCGGCGGATGATGTTTCCGGTCTCAAAATCCGCGCCGCGCGCCTGCTGCGCCTTCATGATCTTGTCCGTCTCCTCCAGCAGAATCGGGATAAAGCGGAGCGCGATGGACATCATCATCGCCACCTCGTGCACCGGCACATGGAGCCTGTTCAGCGGGCGCAGCAGGCTCTCCATCCCGTCCGTCAGCTGGTTCGGCGTCGTCGTGAAGGTCATGAGCGACGAGCCGATAATCAACAGCGTCAGCCGGACCGCCATCGAAAATGCCAGATAGATGCCCTCCTTTGTGATGCGGATAAACCTCCACTCAAACACCGGCGTGCCGGAGGTCAGAAACAGGTTGAATACCACCGTAAAGAGCAGCAGAATCATAACCGCCTTCAGACCTTTGACAATATGGCGGAACGGGACCTTCGACAGCCGGATCACCGCGCCCAGGCACAATGCCGCAATCAGATAGCCCCACAGATTTTTGACGAGGAACAGGCACACGATAAAGATCAGCGTGCCGGAAAGCTTCACCCGCGGGTCCAGCCGGTGCAGCACCGAGTCCGCCGGATAATATTGTCCGATTGTAATATCCCGTATCATCGCGTTTTCCTCCCCGCGCCGTTCCGGTACCATGCAAGCACCGCGTCCCTGGCCTCACGCACGGTCGTCGCATCCGTATCCACCGGCAGACCGCGGCCACGCAGCGCGTGCAGCGCGTAGGTCACCTGCGGCGCGGCCAGACCGATCGCCTCAAGCTCCCTGTAATGCCGGAATACGTTGCGCGGCGTATCGTCCCACGCGACGCTCCCGCCGTTCATCACGATGATGCGGTCCACATATTTCGCCACATCCTCCATACTGTGCGAGACAAGCACGACCGTGATATGCCGCTTTTCATGGATCTCCGCGATCTGATCGAGAATTTCGTCCCGCCCCCGCGGATCAAGCCCCGCCGTCGGCTCGTCGAGGATCAGCACCTCCGGCTGCATCGCAAGCACCCCGGCGATCGCCACGCGCCTCTTCTGCCCGCCGGAAAGCTCAAAGGGGGAGGCGTCAATCAGGTCGTCCCCGATGCCCACCTGCTTGAGCGCCTCATACGCGCGCAGATCAACCTCCAGCGGCGTCAGCCCCAGATTCCCCGGCCCGAACCGCACATCCGCCAGCACCGTCGTCTCAAACAGCTGGTGCTCCGGGTACTGGAATACGAGTCCCACCTTTTTCCGAAGCTCGCGGAGGCTGTAATCCTTGTCGTAAATATCGGCTCCGTTGTAGTACACTCCGCCGCTCGTCGCCCTCATCAGCCCGTTCAGATGCTGGATCAGCGTGGATTTGCCCGAACCGGTGTGCCCGATCAGCCCGATGAACTCCCCGTCCCCGATCTTAAGGCTGACATCTCGCAGTGCCTGCTTTTCGTAAGCGGTGCCCGGACTGTATATATAATTCACTTTATCCAGGATAATAGACATATTCGTTCTCCCCTGTTTTCCTCATGGCGGCAAACGGATGGCTCCGCATGGCCCCCGGCTCTGCTGGCGGCGGGAGTGCTGCTTCTGCTTTCGCGCGGTTCTCCAAGCAGGCTCCGGTTCCATTCTGTTCCGCTCAGCGGCCGGCTTTTCATCTCAGCGCGCACACCGCTTCCGTGAACTCCTCCACCGAGAGTATCCCGTCGGGCAGCGGCATACCCGCCTTTTTCAGCTCATACGCCAGCTCCGTAATCTGCGGCACATCCATCCGGTATTCCTTCAGCTTCTCCACCTGGCTGAATATCTCGCGCGGCGTCCCCTGCATCACAATTCTGCCGTCGTCCATGACAATCACCTTGTCCGCATGGATGACCTCCTCCATGTAGTGTGTGATAAGCAGCACGGTCACGCCCTCTTTCTCGTTCAGCTCGCGCACCGTGCGGATCACTTCCCTGCGCCCGTTCGGGTCAAGCATTGCCGTTGGCTCGTCGAGCACGATGCACTGCGGCTTCATCGCCATAATGCCCGCGATGGCGACCCGCTGCTTCTGCCCGCCGGACAGCCGGTTCGGCGAATGCTTCCGGTACTCATACATCCCGACCGCTCTCAGACTTTTCTCCACACGCTCCCAGATTTCCTCCGTCGGCACGCCGAGATTTTCCGGCCCAAAGCCGACATCCTCCTCGACCACCGTCGCGATAATCTGATTGTCCGGATTCTGAAATACCATGCCTGCGGTCTGCCGGATATCCCACAGCTTTTCCTCGTCCCCCGTGTCCATGCCGTCCACATAGAGCGTTCCCTCGGTCGGCACGAGAATCGCGTTGATCTGCTTGGCCAG
>CAMWWR010000245.1 GCA_947178045.1 uncultured Clostridia bacterium | reverse complement strand
GTGCTACACTGTTCCCGTCAAACAAAAGGACCCGGAAAATTTGAGCGGCAGAAAAAACAGGCTCACACAAAGAGCACTGTAAAAAGCGCGTTTATACGGTAAAACTTATAAAAGGAAGGCTGACGGCGGATGGAAAATGAATTTGGAGAATGCCTGAAAAGGCTTCGCAAGGGGAAAAGGATTACGCAGGAGCAGCTGGCGGAGGCGGCGGGCGTGTCGCCTCAGGCGGTATCCAAATGGGAGCAGGGAAGCTATCCGGATGCCAGCCTGCTCCCGGCCGTTGCGGATTGTCTCGGGGTGACGATCGACGCTTTGTTTGGAAGAGAGAGGGAGGAGCCCTCGCTGGAGAAGCTGCTCTACGAGGAGTTGAACCGAAGCCCGGCAAATGGGGGCGAAAATACCTGGGATGCCGCACAGCGGGAGAGGATGAAGCGTGCCTTTGAAATATGCCACTGGCTTTTCTATATACGCATGGGCTGGGACAACGTACGCCAGAGTTCCAGGCTTGCGATGGAAATAAACCGGGGAAAGGGATGCTGCTCTTTGATCCGGGCGGACGAAGGGATGCTCTTTGCCAGCCTGAACACGTCCCTTCCATATTTCCTGCTGATGCCGCAGCCGGAGGGCGGCTTTGACAATCCGGACGCACTTGCTTACGACGAGCGATATGTGGAGCTGTTCCGTTTTTTGGGGGAACCGGATGTTCTGCGGACGCTGGTATACCTGGCGGAGCAGCCGGAGGAGCAGTTTTTCAGCGCGCAGACGCTGATCGAGGAGCTTGGAATTGACAAAGAAAACGCCGGTGAGATCGTCAGGGGTCTGAAGGACTTTAACTTTGTAAAGCAGGCGATTCTGAGAAAGGGAAATGCAGATGAGGAAATTTATCAGTATCGGCTGGATTATTGCTTTGTTTTCTTTATGAGCTTTGCCGATTTGCTGCTGCATCTTCCGAACAGCTTTGCTCCGGGAACGACAAGCGGCGTAAGACCGTATTTCCGGAACGGAACTTATAAGAAGGAATCCCACGGCAGAAATAGCAAGTAAACATTAGTATATTGCAATAAACGATATTATACGGTATACTGTATTTACGAAATGCAAGGCAAGACAGCAAACAAAACGGGAGGGTTGAAATGAAGGAAAAGGAAAGGAAGAAACGACCACGGCGGCGCGGGAAGCAGCCGGAGCCGCAGGAGGAAAAGGATCCGAATCAGAAGGAGTATTCGGTGTTTTCGAATATGGCGTACATTATGAAGGGGGCCTTCCGGTTCCAGAGGCCTCTGATCGGATTCATGCTGTTCTATGTGCTTACGAGCGTGGTGGGAACCTACCTGCCGACCTTTGCGCTGAGTGCGGTGATGGATCGCGTGGTGAAGAAAGTGGAGCCCGAGACTCTTGTGCGGACCATTCTGATGTTCTTCGGCGTGTGGCTTGCATCGGAGGGGGTCCGGACGCTGTGCAACGCGAATATGTGGTGGCGGATGATTGACGCGCGCGTGCAGTTCATGATGCTGCGCATCCGCAAGGTGCTGTACCTGGATTATGAATATATCGAGTCGGCGAAGGTCATGGAGGCCTGCCAGAAGGCGATGCGTGCGACGGGCGGTAATATGAACGGCGTCGAGGGACTGATGCACTCGTTCCTCCAGATCATGGAAGTGATCGCCAGCAGTGTGACGGCCATTCTCATTGTCTGCCGCCTGTCCCCGTGGATCGCGCTGATGCTGCTGGCGCTCGATGTGCTGAACTATTTCAACATGGACTACACGAAAAAGCGCGATAAGCAGACCTGGGATGAGCTGGCCCCGTACTGGCGCAAAACCTGGTATATGCAGCAGACAATGTCGAATTTTGTGTACGGGAAGGATATCCGCCTGTTTTCGATGAAGCGCTGGCTGCTCGGAAAATACGCGGGTCTGCACCGTTTTATTCATAAACGGATTATAGAGTCGAAAAACCGCTGGTTTTTCTGCTCGGCGTTCAACAGCGTGCTGACGCTGGTGCAGGAGGCGGCAATCTATGCGTATCTGATTTGGCGCGTGCTGAAGACGGGGCTGCCGATCTCGGATGTAATGCTGTATTTCGGCGCGGTGAGCACTCTTTTCGGAGTGCTGAACCAGATTTTTAACAACCTGACCGATATGAAAACAAGATCGAAGGAGGTAAATGATTTCCGCACATTTCTGGAATATCCGGAGCGCGAAGTGATGGCGATTCCGGACGGGCAGTCTGGTGGGAAAACCGCCAAAGAGTTTGGCGGGTTGGGCAAAGAAATACCTTCGCTGCGCGGGCAGGAGCACTATGAATTTACCTTTGAGAATGTCTCGTTCCGCTATCCGGAGTCGGAGCGCTATGCCTTAAAGAACCTGAACCTGACGCTTGCCCCGGGCGAGCGGCTCGCCGTCGTCGGTCTGAACGGCGCGGGGAAATCGACCTTTATCAAGCTTTTGTGCGGTCTGTATATGCCGACGGAGGGGCGCATTCTGATCAACGGTGTGGATATCCGCTGCTACGACAAGCGGGAGTACTATGAGCTTTTCGCACCGGTGTTCCAGAATGTCGAGCTGTTCGCGTTCCCGATGGATGAAAACGTGTCCATGAAGGTCGCGGAGGAGACCGATACGGCGCTCGCCGAGCAGCATCTGCGCGCGGCGGGGCTCGGGGAGAAGATCGACAGCCTGCCGAAGGGTGTCAGGACGGATCTGCTGAAGATTATCAGCGAGGACGGCGTGGAGCTTTCCGGCGGGGAGAGCCAGAAGCTGGCACTCGCGAGGGCATTGTATAAAAATGCGCCGATCGTCGTGCTCGACGAGCCGACCTCCGCGCTCGACGCGCTGGCGGAGTACCGCATGTACCAGAATTTTGACAGCATGATCGGCAAGAAAACGGCGGTCTACATATCGCACCGCCTGTCCTCAACGCGTTTCTGCGACCATGTCGCGATGTTTGCGGACGGGGAATTAAAGGAGTACGGCACGCACGAGTCGCTGCTGGAGGCGGGCGGCGCGTACCGTGAGATGTTTGATGTGCAGGCACAGTATTACAGTGAAGGGGGTGCAGAGTGTGAGCAGGGCTGACGGGAAAAAAGGGAAAAAGAGCCAAGAGGCAAAAACAGAGGAAATGAAAACCGGAGAAGCGAAAACCGAAGAAGCGAAGAAAATCCGCGTTCTTTTTCTGATCCGGCAGTTTGCCGGCTATGCGTGGAAATGCAACCCGAAATTCTTCGTTTTCTATATCCTTGATGTGATCGTTTACGCGGCCGCACCGTTTGTCAACATTATTTTTCCGGCGTATCTGATCGACGAGCTGACGGGGGAGCAGCGGATTGACCGGCTCGCTCTGTATACGGCGCTGACGGCCGGCATTAATCTGCTCTGCAATCTCCTGAAAAATGTTTTTGACACGGAGAAGGGGAAATGCAGTGATACCTTTGAGCGCTACATATCGATGCTGATCGCGGAGAAATGTGTTGATATGGATTTCCAGCACACGGAGGACAAGAAGGTCCTGGAGCAGCTGGAGAAGGCAAGAACGGGTATGGACTGGTATTCGGGCGGTATCGCAGGTATCATGGAGGCGTTCGGCGGGTTTGTGACAGACCTTATCACCATGCTCGGCGTTGTGACGATCCTTGCGGTGGGAATGCCGTGGCTGATCGTCGTCTATGCGGTCTCCGTCGTGTTCGACATGCTGCTGACGAGGGCGACAAACCGTGTCGAGCTGAAGGCGTTCCGGGAGCTGGCGAAGGTGAACCAGATTTTCAGCTATGTTTTCTGGGAGCTTCAGGATATCCGTTTCGGCAAGGATATCCGGCTGTACGGCGCGGAGCCGATGATGGAGGAAAAGGGCAGATATTACAATAATCAGATGACAAAGGAGTGGAAGCGACAGGCAGTTTCCTGCCTGCCGTACAATGAATGCTCCACGCTGCTCGGCGTTGCACGCAATGCGGCAGCGATGCTGATGATCGGTATGAAGGCGCTGCGGGGACTGATCTCCATCGGTGATTTTATGATGTATTTCAATGCAGGCAACACGCTGCGCGGCAGTCTGTGGGGCATGACATGGCG
>CAMWWR010000244.1 GCA_947178045.1 uncultured Clostridia bacterium | reverse complement strand
GATTACCTCTCCTGCGGACAATTCGGGTTCAAATGTGAAATGATATGTCCTGCTCTCCCGAAACCGGACCACCCGTTTTATATAGCCGGTGCAGGAGGAAAAGGTCGCCTGATTCCCCCTCCGGGAGCCGATATACATGACGGCTCTTTTCGCGTTGATAATCATCCATCCGTTTATGTATAACAGATAGAATGCCGCGCAGGCGCACAGAGCAATAACAATGATTTTCCACATAATCTCCCCCCTGTCCTGTCAGCCCAGCACCTGGTCAAGCGTTTCAATCAGCTTTTTCACATCGATCGGCTTTGCGATATGGCCGTTCATTCCGCTTCTGAGCGCCTCCTGCTTATCCTCCTCGAACGCGTTCGCCGTCATCGCAAGGATCGGTATCGAGGCCCGCTCCTTATCCTCAAGGCTCCGTATCGCCCTTGCCGCCTCGTAGCCGTTCATCACCGGCATCTGTACATCCATAAGCACAAGCTGATAATATCCGGCCTCCGCGTTTTTCAGCATATCGACCGCGATTTGCCCATTGTCCGCGACCTCGACCAGAAAGCCCGCCTCGCTCAGGATCGCGACCGCGATCTCCTGGTTCAGCTCATTGTCCTCCGTGAGCAGGATCCGTTCCGCATGGCTGCCGGCCCTCTTCTCCTCGTTCTTCTGCGGCGAAGCGCTCTGGTTCACGATCGAGCTCAGGCAGTTTCGAAGCTCCGACATAAACAGCGGCTTGCTGCAGAATGCCGAGACGCCTGCCTCCGCCGCCTCTTCCTCAATATCCGACCAGTCGTACGCCGTCAGCACAATGATCGGCACATCCCCACCCGTTTCTTTCCGTATCCTTCTCACGACCTCGATCCCGTTCACATCCGGAAGCATCCAGTCGACAATATAGACATCGTAGTGGTCGTTCCGCATCAGCGCCTGCCGCGTGCGCAGCACCGCTTCCTTGCCCGACAGGGTCCACTCCGCCCGCATCCCGATCTGCTGGAGCATGTAGGACACGCTGTCGCAGGTATTGAAATCATCGTCCACAACGAGCGCGCGACAGTTTTTCAGCTCCGAGATCACGATCGGCTCCTTCCCCTCGGTATTCACCTGGAACATCAGGCAAACCGTACATTCCGTTCCGACGTTCTGCTCGCTCTGCACCTCGATCGTCCCGTTCATCATATCCACGATGTTTTTCGTGATCGCCATGCCGAGCCCGGTTCCCTGAATTCCGCTGATCGTGGAATTTCTCTCCCGCTCGAACGGCTCAAAAATGTGGGACACGAACTCCTTGCTCATGCCCATTCCCGTATCCTTTATCAGGAACTCGTAATTGGCATAGCCCTCCGGCGCGCCGGGCTTTTCGGTGATCCGGAAGGTAATGGCGCCGCCCGCCGCCGTATATTTGATGGCGTTGCTCAAAAGATTCAGCAGCACCTGGTTCAGCCGCAGCTTGTCGCAGAGGATTTCCTCGTCGAAAACGTCGACGGTGTCGACAAAAAGCTCCAGCTGCTTCGCATGAATATCCCCCTGAATCATGCTCTGCAGCCCGTGCAGAATTTCCGGCAGACTGCACGGTTTTTCCTCCAGGTGCATCTTCCCGCTCTCGATCCGGCTCATATCAAGAACATCATTGATCAGACTGAGCAGATGGTTTCCCGACGTCCTGATTTTCTTCAGATATTCCTCAACCTGCTCCCGGTTCTCGATATGGCCGAGCGCCAGGGTCGTAAAGCCCACAATGGCATTCATCGGCGTGCGTATATCATGGGACATATTGGAGAGGAATATGCTCTTCGCCCTGCTCGCCCGGTTCGCCTGCATAAGCGCACTTTCCAGCAGACTTTTCTTTTCCATTTCGCGCCGGGTCTCGTCGTCCACACTGCGGAATCCGAGCACCGCGCCGTGATGCTTTTCCCAGTCTCCCAGGCGCACCGCCTTCATCTGAAAATAGCGCAGCTCTCCCCCGCAGAGCGTCCGGTAATTTATGTAGCACATCCTCTTTTCGGCAAGCTCTGTCCTCAGCCACTCCTGCGAGCAGGCCTTCGCGAGCATTTCCCTGTCCTCCGGGAAAACGCACAGGTCTATATACTTACCCATATTCTCTTCCATCCGGAAATCGCCCCGGTCCGCAAAAACAGAACCCAGAACATGCCTCTCGCAGTTATTCACCCGCAGCGCATTCCCCATGCCCGTATCCAGATCAAAAAAGCAGACAAGATTGTAGTCGATGCCAAGCGCGTGAACCAGCTCCATCTGGCGTCTCTCGTTCTCTCTCTCCTGCATTTTCTGCTCCGTGCAGTCGAGCAGGAAGCGCTGATAGAACAGCTCTCCATTCTCCTTCAGCAGCTTTATATTTCCCATGACATGCAGGGTTTCTCCGTTTTTGTGCTCCACGCGATACTCGACGCTGATGCTGTCCCCCTCGTTTTTCAGCGTCAGGATACTCTCCCGAAGCTTGCCCTTATCCTCGTCCACCACCGAATCCGCCACCATATCGAAGCCGTTTGTCTCCAGCTCCTCGCGGGATTCATATCCCAGGATCTTCAGCGCAGCATCATTTACGCTCAGAATGTGGGAGCCGTCCAGCGAGTGGCACAGAACACCGCAGTCCATCGACGTAAAGATTTTTTCGAGCGAACGGTTCTTCCTCACGAGCTCCCGCTCAAAGGTGCGCTCCTTCGTAATGTCGATCGCGACGCCGACCGTGCCCATCACGCTTCCGTCAAAATTGTAGAGCGGTGATTTGTAGGTCGTCAGCAGCTTTGTCCCGTCGCCCGTCTGAATCGTCTCCTCGGAAACACAGGTTTTTTCCCTGCTCATCACCTCGCGCTCGGATTCAATGCAGGCCGGGTCATCCTGCTCGACGTTCCATATATAGGCGTGTCCCCTGCCCTCCACCTGCTCTCTGGCCTTATTGACGATCCTGCAGAAGCTGTCGTTGACCTTCTCATGTATGCCGTTCCGGTCCTTATACCATATCAGGTTCGGGATGCTGTTGATCGTCGTCTCGAAAAAGTGAGCCGTCTCCCGGCTGTCCCTGTCCGCCTTGCAGCCCTGCTGCCACCGCAGAAACCGGAAGCGCAGCTCCTCCGCGGACATTGGCAGGAGCCAAAGATCCTTAACATCGTCCAGCAGGCCGGTAAGCTGCGCAATCTGCTCCCTCTGTGCGAGAAGAATCAGCTCGGCATCCTGCCGTCTGGCCGCCAAAAGCATCCGGACCGTTTCGGCCGCGTCCATGCCGGACAGCGCCGCAAAAATAACGTCCGCGTCCGCGGCAGAAGCAGCGGAAGGAACGGTGCTCTCAAAGAATTCATGCGTGAAATGCTCCAGCGGAGGCATTTCCTTCATTGTCTCAAACAAATGGCTTTCTTCGCCGATAAAATAAAAATGAATACAGCAATGATACATAATTCCTCTCATTCCGCCGCGCAAGCGGCAATTGAATCCGAATTGAGCTCTGCCCTGCGCCGCGCAGCGCCGGCAGGTGCACAGGCTCTCTGCGCGTTACAGTTCAGCCCTCGGCTTCCCTGCAACCTCTACGCTCCATTATATCTGCAAAAAAATCAAAATACAAGTGCGTCTTGACATGATCTCTAAATCGGGTATAATGAGTATGCTTGCTCGGAGGGCAAATCATTCAGATGGAAATGATTGGCTGGATAAGGCACAGACTGGAATGTCTGCATCTTGTCCAGCCATTTTTATTTCGGAACAGGAGTGTAACCACTATGGATTTTTTAACTGACAGAGTCAGACCGATTTATTTTAAATACCTCTCCGCCGCCTTTGGCAGCGCGCTGATCACCTCAATCTACGGCATTGTGGACATGGCTATGGTGGGAAAATATCAGGGGCCGGATGGCTCCGCCGCTCTTGCGGTGGTTGCGCCGGTCTGGAACATCATATACAGTCTGGGTCTGCTGACGGGGATCGGCGGCTCCGTCCTTTTCAGCACGCTGCGCGGCGGATCTGAAGAGAACCGCAGGCGCTCCAACGAATATTTTTCCGCTGCCCTGATCGGCACAGTGCTTGTGGCCGCAGTCACCTGGCTGGGTCTGATCTTCTTCGACCAGGATCTGCTG
>CAMWWR010000243.1 GCA_947178045.1 uncultured Clostridia bacterium | reverse complement strand
GACGGGACAGCCGGACAGCCGGAGACAGCCGAAAGAGCCGGGACAGCCGGACAGATGGAGACAGCAGAAAGAGCCGGACCAGCCGTACAGTCGGAGACAGCAGAAAGGGCAGACGCGGCGGAGGGGCCGAAGACAACCGGAAACGGGCCGGTCGTCCTCATTGCCACCTGCGGCTTCAGCAGGCTGCTGGATATGCTGGAGCAGGAGGGCGCAGTCTGTCTTGACGGCGTGAGAGAAAAGCGCGAGGTATACGGCATTTATCTTGCCCAAAGCGCGCGTTTCCCGAAGGGGCTGCTTGTGATCGCAGGAAGCGATAAGCGCGGAACGATCTATGGGATGTTCTGTATTTCTGAAAAAATTGGAGTTTCCCCGTGGGTGTTCTGGGCGGACGCGGTCCCGAAGCGCCGGAAGGAGATCGTTTTCGGCGAGGAGATCTGCACGGTGTCAAAGGAGCCTTCGGTAAAGTACCGCGGATTTTTTATTAACGACGAGCAGCCCTGCTTCGGAAACTGGGCAAAGGAAAAATACGGCAGCGTAAAGCCGGGGCCGGAGCTCTACCGGCATATTTTCGAGCTTCTGCTGCGTCTGAAGGGAAATTATCTGTGGCCGGCGATGTGGCGGTCGGATTTTACGCTGGATCATCTCGAAAATGCAGAGCTGGCGGACCGGATGGGAGTTATTATCGGGGCGTCCCATCATGAGCCGTGCTGCCGGTCGGGCGGGGAGTTCCAGAAGCTGCGCCATCAGAACAAGGCCTACGGAGAGCATTGGAGCTTCCTCTCCAATCCGGAGGGGATTTCGGAATTCTGGAAGGACGGGCTGCTGCGGAATCAGAAATTTGAGAGCCTGATCACGATCGGCATGCGGGGGGAGAACGATTCCTATCTGATGCCGGCGGACGCTACGCTGCAGGATAATATCAATGTGCTGAAGGCCGCAATCACGGAGCAGAAGCGGCTGATCGCGGAGTACGGGAACCGGCAGCATCCTCAGCTGCTGGCGCTCTATAAAGAGGTGGAGGATTATTATCACGGGGATGAGAATACGCCGGGACTTAAGGACTGGGATGTACTGAAGGACGATATTCTGATGCTCTGCGACGACAATTTTGGCAATGTCCGGACGCTGCCCGGAAAGGAGGCCGAAGGGCATCCGGGCGGCTACGGAATGTACTATCATTTTGATTATTACGGGGGGCCGGTGTCCTATCTGTGGATCAATTCCACTCCGCTGACGAAGATATGGGAGCAGATGACGATGGCGTACGATTTCGGCGTCCGCGAGGCATGGATCGTCAATGTCGGGGATATCAAAAATCAGGAGCTGCCGCTGAGCTATTTTCTGGATCTGGCCTACGATTTTGACGCCTGGGGGACAGAGAGCATCAACCGGACGTCGGAGTATACGCGCGCATGGCTGCATAATCTTGGCTTTACTGAGCCGTGCTTTGACGGGGCGGCGGAGCTTCTGGAGGAATATACGAGCTGGAACGGCAGCTGCCGTCCGGAGGTGCTGAGGGCTGACACCTATCATCCGGCGCATGGCCGGGAGGCGGACCGGATGCTCGACAGAGTGAGCAGGGCGGCACAAAGGGCGGAGGAGCTCCGGCGGCAGGCGGAAAAGGGGCCGCTGGCCGACTGTTTTTACGAGCTTGTCTACTACCCGGTGGCGGCGTCCGCCAATGTGATCGAAATGCAGCTCTCGGCAGGACTGAATCATTTTTATGTCTCGCAGAGAAAGAAGAAGGGCAACCGGTATCCTGCGAGAATCCGCGAGTGTATCCGCCGGGACCGGGAGCTGGCGGAGGAGTACCACGGCAGAAACGGCTCGAAATGGAATAAGATGCAGTCGGTATTCCACATCGGCTACCCGGGCTGGAACGACGAGGAATGGCAGTATCCGGAATATCGGGGCTTTTATCCTGTGTGCGCTCCGCGCCTGCTGGTCAGCGTGGACGGGCAGGACGAGTGTACGGGCGGAAATCCGTGGAGAAGGAAGACGCTTGACCTGACACTGTCGGATCCGGCGAAGCCGGAGGGGGGCTTTGAGGTTTCCAACGGCGGCGAGGGCGTCCTGAAATACCGGATCGTGTGGGATGCGGACTGGATTGATGTTTTCCCAGTGAGCGAGAAGGCACGGGGAATTGCCGGAGAGGCGGCTGCTTCCGGGAATGGGCAGGGCTCCGAAAACCAGAAGAATCCGGAATCCGGAAAGGTCTTTGAGGTCCGGGAGGGTTCGGAAAATGTGAAGGGTTCCTCGTTGTCCGGGGAGACGGAATCGGACGAGGGATTTGTTGTCCGGCTGAAGCCGGGAGCGATGCCAAAGCCCGGGGAGCAATGCACCGGTATGATCCGCATTTACGGGGATAATTGTGAGGAGACCGCGGAGCGCTCCGAGAACGGCTACAGCGAGACCCGTGTGGATATCCGGGTGCAGGCCGATTCGTTCTGTCCGGAGCATGCCGCGGCGAATACTTTTGTGGAGACGGACGGCGTGCTCTCGGTCGAGGCTCCTCATTTCACCGCAAAGAAGGCTGCCGGGCAGGCGGAGTGGCGGGTGATAGAGGGTTATGGGAAAACGCTCGGCGGCATCAAGGTATTCCCTGTGACCTCGGTATTTTCAGAGCCGGAGGAAGCGCCTTCGGTCACCTATTCCCTGTTTGTGAAAGAGGCCGGGGAATATACGCTCGAGCTTTATACCTCGCCCGGAAATCCGGTTATTTACCAGGGAAAGCTGCGAGTGGCGGTGCGTGCCAATAGGCAGGAGTTCCAGCTGGTCAATACGATCCCGGACGAAGGCTATGTGCCATGGCAGAGCGGCGCCTGGGCGAAGGGTGTGCTGGAGCAAATTCACAGGACCTCCTGCAGGGTGCGTCTGGAGGCGGGGAGCAATACGCTGTGCATCGCCGCCGCCGATCCGGCCGTCGTGCTGGAAAAGCTTGTGCTGACAAGGGAGAAAGCGGTTTGCCCGAAGACCTATCTCGGGCCGGCCGAAAGCTTCTGCACAGGTCGGAGCTGAGGTTCATTTCTGCGGAGCAGAGAAGGATTACCTGCGAAGCCTGTGAATTGCCTGTGCCGGCGCGGAAGAAACGCGCCGGCAGATACGGAAGAGGGAAAGAGAGAAGAGAAAAGAATGAAAAAGGTATTGATTATCTCGGCAAGTCCGAGAAAAAACGGAAATACGGCCACACTTTACGCACGCTTCGCGCAGGGTGCGCAGGAGAGCGGGAATGTTGTGGAGCGGGAATTTCTCGCCGAGAAGAATATTGAGTATTGCAGCGGCTGCGACCGGTGCAGCGGGACGAAGCGCTGCGTAAAGAACGACGACATGAGGAGGATCCTCGAAAGGATGATGAGGGCGGATGTAATCGTGCTGGCCACGCCGGTCGAGTTCTATTCGATGGACGCGCAGATGAAAAAGCTGCTCGACCGGCTGCAGCCGCGCTACGAGGAGCTTGCAGAAAAGGAATTTTATGTTATCCTGACCTCACAGCATACAGAAAGAAAGGAGCTCGAGCGGGTCATGGAGTTGTTCCGAAGCTTTATAAGGGAAAAGCTTGGGCGCGCCGGAGAGGCGGGCTGCATCCTGGGAACCGACGAGAAGAGAACCGCCAGGATCAAGGATACTGCGGCGTACGAGGAAGCGTACCAAATGGGACTCGGCGTTTGAGCGAATACATAATCCGGCTTCTTCCCGGGGATATTATCGGACAGTGATATCGAGGGACGACATGACGGCTTACGGTAAAGGGCGGTCATGCGGAGAAATTCGGGAGGAGCAAGGATGCTGGAGCGATATCTGGTGGAGTACTGTGCTCCGACGCTGGCCTCACTGAAAACGGCAAATTTATTTAACTGCCGCTTTGGGACGGCGGGAGAGCTGCGGGAAAATATTGAATACTGGAATAGATGTCTGGAGCGGAAGGGAATTTCGGTGCGCGTGCTGCGCGAGGACGGGACCTCCGCTCTTGTCTATGTGTACCGGAGAGTTCTCCTGGAGAGGGATTTGCGCCGGTCCGGCGTCTTTCGCCTGCTTCAGAGGTACGGCTACACAAGCACGGAGGTCGGGTATGCACTGGAGCGGCTGAGCGCCAGACTGGAC
>CAMWWR010000242.1 GCA_947178045.1 uncultured Clostridia bacterium | reverse complement strand
CGCTGTACTCGTTGCATTGGAGCGCCGCGGCGAAAATATCCGCGATGAAATTTTTTCCGATGCCGTCCTCCCCGCAGAAAATGTAGGCGTGGGAAACCTTATTCAGGCGGATCGCGTTTTTTAGATGCTCCGTTACGTTTTCTCTTCCGATGACGTCCTTAAAAGTATTCACAATCCACCGCCTTTCGTCTGGGAAGCGCTTCTTTTGGTGTTTTCCGCACCGAGGTTCCTGCACCGAATTTGTGCCGCAAAGCGCATACTCTGCCGCAAATCAGCGCACCTCAAACGCACAGTCCGCCAAAGCAGGCTGCTCCGGGGAAAGCGCGGTTTTGCCGCGTCTACGCGAAAATATCCAGCAGAAGCCCCTGTATCTCGTCGATCTTGCTCAGGATCGCGATAGCGTCCTTCTCGTCCGCCAGCAGCGCCGCTGCCAGCTCATCCAGATTTTTGTCCACCAGCTTGATCATTCCGTATACGCGGTGGCGTCCTCTGCGGTCAAGAAAATTTTCCCGCGAAAACTTGTGGGAACGATTTACGATCTCGTTCATAAAATTCTTGATCAGCTCGCGGTAATGCTTCATGTCGCGGATATCCATGTGCTTCGACAGCTTTTTTCCCTGCATGGTGATTTCCTCCATCATCAGGTTCAGCCGCTGTGCCAGCTCATGCTCCTCGATATTGCTGATGAGGGTAAATTTAAATGAACCGTCGGACTCCTTTACAGGAGCCTTCTGTTCTACAGCATTGACCTGTCCTGTCTGGTTTACCTTGATATCCATAATACGAACCCTCCCGGCAAAAAAACGATCGAATTTATTTTAACATAATGTATTTAAAATTACAAGATGCTGTGCCGCGCGCTCCGCGGGAGGGCGGCGCTCCGGATTTCGTCCGAAAGCTCCTGAAGGCACTGCTCCAGCTCCAGATTGAAAAAGCGTCTCGTGATCCCCGCTTCCGCGAGCTTTTCCTCCGAAAAATCCTCGCAGTCCGCAAGAAATCTCCGGCAGAGCTCCCTGTATTTTGGCTGCTCCTGGGCCTGCTCCCGCGCAAGCGCCCGGGTGAGCCGCAGGCCGTCCTCCACCTCGATATAAAGGGGAATCGTCCGCTCCCTGCCGAAATAAGAGGCCAGCTGCCGGTAGCCCTCCAGCGTGTCGATCATCAGGCAGTCCTGTGTCCCCGATGGGTCGATCTGCCCGTCGTCCACCGTAAAATAATGCCATGGCCCGTGAACGGTCCTGTATTCCCGGTGCTCGATCACGCGCCCCTCCGCCCGGAGCCGTTCTAGCTCCGCCTCGTCGACAAAATAATATTCTCTTCCCTGCTGTTCCCCGGAGCGGATCGGCCGCGTCGTATAGGGAATGACCTTTTTCAGAGCCAGCTCCGGATCCGCAAGCAGCCTTTCATACAAAGTATCCTTGCCGCTCGCGCTTTTTCCCATTAAAACATATATTTTAGCCATAAAAATCCCCCGTCAGCGCCCGGATGATCATCCGCTTTTCCCTTGCAGTCAGCTCATTGATTTGCCCCCGGTCCCTCAGCAAATATCTCCTGCACTGCGGCCATACCGCCTTTGCCCTGCGGAGCACGCCGCCGGCCGGGAAAAGGTAGTCCCTCTGCGCCGCCATCACCAAAACAGGATGCCGGTATTTTTGCAGCCGGCGCGCGCTTTCGTTCTGCGGCATGATCGATTTAATTCTAGCATGGTCTATACTGCATTTGGCTGTCGTCAGAATATCCGTTGAAATATTCTCTCTTCTTATCGCCATCGGCAAAATACACCGGATAAACCATTTTTCGCTGTGGGTGAGACGGTACATGCACATGGGAAGCAGCATGCGGACGCTCTTTATGAACGGAGCGTTTTTGATGGCGGACGGCACGAGCAGGACGCTCCTTGCAACCAGCTCCGGTGCGGCACACATCGTTTTTACCAGGATACCGCCGCCGAACGAGCCGCCGAGGCAGGCGATCGGTCCGCAGCCCAGCTGCTCGATCACCTCTCTTCCCCATTTCCCGTAATCATGATTGAAGGGAGACAGGGATGTTTCCGCACTTTTCCCCGGATGTCCGATGGTATCGACCGCATAGATGTGAAAATGCGGCAGAAGAAAATCGCAATATTTCAGATTGTACGCTGTTGTTGCATTGCCGCCGTGAAAGACAAGCAGCGGAGGACGGCTGAAGTCCCCGCACTCGACCAGATGTGTTCTGCCGAAGGAGGTTTCCACATAAAGGTCCCTCACGGGAATGCCAAGCTCTTTTAATTGTCGGTCGTACAGCGCGAGGATTTTGGCCCTTGCCTCCGCGCTTTTATATATGGACTTCATATCCAGGTTCCTCTTTTCTTGAAATTGTCGAAAAACTGTAAGGGGCGCTCTGCCTTCCCGCAGATACCTCCTGCAAATTCCTGGTTTTCCATCTTATCTGACCTGAAGGTCAAGGGCCTTCCGGTTCATGGCCTCAACAAATCGCCCGATCCGTTCCATATCCGGCTGATCGGGGAGGGCGGTATGCACGGCCGCAAGCTCCAGCCGCCGTTCATAATCGGAGAGCAGACGGTAAAATTCCTCCGAGAAGGTTCCGTCCTTCTTCTGGAAATCGCCTCGCCGGATGCTGCGGAGCAGCTCCATGTCGTCTGTTCGGTGAGTCCGTATTTCGCCCCTTTCCAGAATATCAAGCGCCATCAGGAAAAGGCGGATCAGGTGCATCGCATGCTTGTTGAGGTGGTTGTCGTCCTTTTTGCGGTTGCGTTTGCCGAGCTTGTCATAGTCCCGGATAACGCTGTTCATAGTACCCGCCATATTTACATAGTCCCGCAGCGGAAGATGCCGGTATTCGGCATCAATAAACATTTCTGTTTCAAAATCCGGATGCTGTGACCGGTCGGTATAAATGCGGACATCAGCCCTGTCGGACAGCTCATTTTTCTGCATGAAATCCTCAAGCGCATTCCGGATAGAGCGGCGGATGTGCTCTTCGCGCTCCTGTTGCGGCAGGGTATCTCTGGCAATGGCATTCTGCAGCCTTCTGAGCTGGGCGTCCGCATATCCGCCGAAGGACCGGAGCGCCCGCTTCGACAAAAACAGGCTTTTATTATCCAGAAGCTCCTGGCCAAGCGGGGTTTTTATAAGGTACTGCTGCTCGTCCAGACCCAGCATTTCTATGGTGTTCGGGTTGCACTCCAGCAGGAGCTTCACAATCTTGTTGAAGGAATAAATGACTGTATCGGTCGCAGTGTCCGTATATTGTTCAAATTCTGTCAGGCCGAGAAGGTCGGACGGCAGATTCATGGTGATTCCGCGGAAATCAACGTCGCTGTGCTCGTTTGCCGTCCCGTAGGCATGGCTTCCGCCGAGGCCAAGCAAGATAATGCGTCCGCCCAGTCTCGGATGGCTTCTCAGAAAATCATATTCGGCAGAGTTCATGAGTTTGATAAAGTCCATAAAATCCTCCCCGATCATTATTATGGGCATCCGGCTGCATCTCGGCCCCTGCCCCTCTATTTTAGCGCATACCCGGGGATTTTTCTACAGGAAATTTGTATATTTGGGGCAGAAAGTATTTGGGAAAGTGCTGATGAAAGCGCTTTCTTAGCTGTTGTCCTGCTCAAATTGAAGTGCTATAATGCTGTTGCAGGAGAGGGTCTGCACTGGCATGACCGGAAGGGAGTTTGTATGAGCGATGAAAAGATAACAATTGACCGAAGGCTATATGATGCCCTGGAAGAATTTCCGCAAACACCGTATGATCTGAAAAACAAGCCTAAAGTGATTGAATTTGGCAGGTGGAAACCAAACAGCTGCATATTGTCAGGGACAAGCGTTTCCAACTGGCTGGAATTTAAGGACGGTGATTTTAACATCATTGGCGAAATGAAAAATTTACATACGCTGATTATAAAAAGTGAATCAGGAATTCATTATACGGTAAATGATTTTTCTTTTTTAAAAAAGTGCATGAAATTGAAGAAGCTGGATTTGACAGGAACGAATTTTTCTGACTGCAGGCTGCTGGAAAATTTGCCGGTATTGAAATATGTTTGTCTTCCGCCGCAAAAACAGTTATGCAATACAGAAGTGTTGGGGCAACTCCATGCAAAGG
>CAMWWR010000241.1 GCA_947178045.1 uncultured Clostridia bacterium | reverse complement strand
ACTCCCAGCCGGTCGCGGCCCAGCAGCAGCCGGTGCTCGCCCGCCTCCCATATCGCAAAGGCAAAAATGCCGTTCAGCCGTTTGAAAAATTCGCTTCCGTGCAGCCAGTAGCCGTTCAGAATGACCTCGGTGTCGCACGTCGTCGCAAATGACATTCCCTCCGCGATCAGCTCCTCCCGCAGCTGCTTCATATTGTAGATCTCGCCGTTATATACGATGCTGACCTCCCTCTCCCCGCAGCGCTTTGTAATCGGCTGATGCCCGCGCTCCAGGTCGAGAATGGAAAGACGCACATGCGCCAGCCCGCACTCCGGAGAAAGATAAATTCCCTCATCGTCCGGGCCGCGGTGCTTCAGCACCCGGTTCATCCGCTCCAGCAGTTCTTTGCCGCCGCCCGGTTCTTCCTTTCTTTGCCTTGATCCCGGTGTAAAAAAGCCCGAAATACCACACATGTGAATCCTCCTGTCCGCATAAACACGCAAATTATTTTTTGAAGCGCTGGTGAAAGCGCTTCCCGCAGTATGCAAGGCCCCGCATTATGCTTTCACATAAGGAAGCGCTTTCATCAGCGTTTCCATAATATTATGTTTCATGCAGAGTATTGTTCACATAATATTGTGTTTTGCATATTGCGGGGCTTCGTCTTATGCTCTGACTCTCAGCACCGGCTGCAGCTGTCTACCCTCCAGAGCTCTTTCTATCGTATCGGCAAGCAGCTCGAAATGTGCTACAAGCGAATTCGGCTTCTTTTCCGGGTCATCCTGCGAGAACGGCACAAAATAAATATTCTTTGTGTTCATCAGCAGGCCGATGTTTTTCATATTCATTCCGAGCGCGTCGTTGCTCGCAATACAGAGCACGAGCGGCCGCTCGTTCCGAAGATGCGCCTTCGCCGCCATCAGCACCGGGCTGTCCGTGATCCCGTTTGCCAGCTTCGCAATCGTGTTTCCGGTGCACGGCATAATGACCAGCACGTCAAACATCGCGGACGGTCCGATATGCTCCGCCTCCTCGATCGAGCGAAGCGGCGGCCTTCCTGTAAGCTCCTCGGCTCTCGCAAGAAAATCCCCCGCGCTGCCAAACCTGCTGCTGATCTCCTGCGCGGCATCCGAAAAAATCGTCTGTACCTCTCCTCCCTCTTCGGTTAAAGCCTTTATTTGAGGGAAGCTTTTCTGATAAGTGCAAAAAGAGCCCGTAAGGGCCACTCCGATTTTTTTCCCGTCAAACCTCATAACCAGCCTCTCATTCTGCCGCCTCGGCGGCTTCTTCACTTATTCCCCGCCGCCTGGGATGATCCGCAATTACAGAGACAGTCCGCCATTGCGGCAGCGGCCCCGAGCGGACAATATTTTCCCGGCAGTCCCGGACAGAAGATTGCGTTCACGCCGCATTCCCGGGCCTCACCGGGCGAAAAGCCGCCGGGCTGCGAGGCGATCTCCACAAGCAGAGCCCCGCGCCGGAGCTTTTTTAACAATTCTATTCCAAGCAGCCTCGCCGGGACGGTATTGATGATAACATCCTGCCTCCCAAGCTCCTCCGCCAGCCCTTCCGCATAGCATACGCAAAGCCCGCGCTGCGCGGCCTTCCACGCACTTTCTACTCTTCTGACGCATACCGTCACCCTCGCGCCGATGCTGCCAAGCATTCCGGCAATCTCGCTGCCGCAGCAGCCATAGCCCAGTACGAGCACATTCGCCGCCGCAAGCTTTCCGGGCCACGCCCGTAGAATCTCCGCAAGACAGCCCTGCGCCGTCAGCACGGCATTTTCCGAAAGCACGGCTTCCTCCTTCAAAAAATCAACGCAGGATACTCCTGCTGCCTCCGCCTTTTCCGTAAATTCCGCGGGAAGCTGACCGGCAAAAAGCCTCTGTCCTCCCGCAAGGCAGCGAAGCAGCTCCTCCTGCGTAAGATCGTCGGAGCAGGAATTCCCGCTCCCCCGGCCGCAGCTTTCTTCCGCGGCCTCCTTTCTGATATATCTTGAAAACGGCACCGGCCCCGCCAGCACGGGCGCGCTCTGCACCAGCTCCCGCAGGGAGCCCGCCGTTTTCAGGCCGCCCGCCTCCCGCAGCACGGCTTTCGCGCCACTTTCCTGGCTCAGCGAATACACCGCGACACGATGGCCCCGGCGAAGCAGCTCTGCGGCAAGATAACAGCTCCTGCCGTCCCCTCCGAATATGCCAAAATCCGCAATCATCCCAACCCCGGCTTCTTCGTGATGTTATGGTTTAATATATGAAATCCCGCCGCAAAGGTTCCTTAGTAGTCCAGCAGGATCGGCGTCCGATTTTCCTCGGCAAATTGCAGCGCCTGATAAAAAACGGAAAAGGAAAACCTGGCCAGGGACTGTGTGTCATACATCTCCTGTTCCTGAACCGCTGTCTGTGAGAAAATTCCGCCGGAGCTCACTGTCACGTCCTCCGGATACCCCTCGCTCTGTCTCCAGCCGCGGATCGTATCCTCGTCCGCCTGCCACGCCAGCTCGTTGAGCCTTTCCAGCTCCAGACGGAGTCCGGCCGTGGTAGAGATCGTCTCCTGATTGCCGGTGGGCAGAGGAGCCTGAAACAAAAAGCTGTCCGGCAGGGGAAGCCAGCAGACTGCGTCCCGGAACAGGGACCAGATGTTTTCCGGGTCCTCCGACATGCGCCGGATCAGGGGATGCTCCGTAAAATCCCAGTTTTTCGGGACGGAAGCCGGTATGGGCTCGCCGCAGGAACAGCAGGCAGCCACCAGCAGCATAGCTCCAAAGGCATCCCAATCGGGCTTATCCGTATAATAGGGCCTTTCATTATCCTCCGGCCATGGAATATAGGGTTCCCGACCCGGCCGGGTAACCGCTGCAAGAATCTGATCCCGCCATCCCTCCACATTCTCCTGAATTTCGGCAGGGGAAAGTTCCTCCTCTGCGCATTCCCCCTCCGGGGTAATACGGTTGAACGAATACCCGTTTTCCTCCGCCCACTGCTGGACAACACTTTTCCAGTTATGTGCGTAATACCGGGTAAGTGTCCCGGCATAAAGATCAAGTCCCATGATAATCCTCCCATCCGATTTTCTGTTATATGTTTCATACCCGCGCATATCGCGGGCCTGTCTGTGATACCGCACCAATGTTTTGCCGTCAGCTGCGCTCCTTCTCCATGGCTTCCCTCAGCGCATAATTTTTCTCGCCGGTCTGTTTCCTCATATATTCCTCCAGCCGCCGGTGCGTGACAAGCTCCACCTCCTCCTTCAGCTCGCGGGAGGAGATGCGCACGGCGCCCTGACCGATAACGATAAGCTGCTCGAGTGCGTCGGAGGTCGCCACGGTAACGCGGTATTTGCGCCCCAGCTCATGTGACACCTTCTCGATATACATATCCGCCGTCTCGGCCTCCCTTGTATACACGACATGAATATTGTGATACTGCTGCACCTCGCCCCGGCCGCCCCGCACCCGGTAAGCGTCAAATACAAGGATCAGTCTGCACTGCACAAAGCCCTGATAGTTACACAGAATATCCATCAGGCGCTGCCGGGCGGAATCCAGATTCTCCCTCGCGAGCTCCGCCAGCTCCTCCCACGCAAAAATCACATTGTAGCCGTCCACCAGGAGATATTCCGGAAGGTCGCCGGAGGCAGCGCCGCGCTTTTCAAAAAGCCCCGAACCGGGTACCGGCAGCCGGCCGGTTGAGCCCTGCCGATTCGGTGCATTATGCTGGCTGGATGGCTCCCGCTGTTCGGATGCGCCATTCCGTCGGGATGATTCCCGCTGTTCGGATACACCATTCCGGCGGGATGGTCCCCGCTGGTCGGACGCGTCTCCTTGCCCGGAAGCGTTTCGATCGCCGGATTCTCCCTGCTGCCTGAACTTTCCCCCTGCACTCTGTTTTTTCCCTGCGCTCTCCTGCCCCAGACTGCTCGCGCCGACCGGAACGCGCCGCCGTACCTCGCCAAAGGTCCGCCGGAATATCTCCTCCAGCTCCCGGTCCTTTGCGTAGGCAAGCCCCAGAGGATCGCCGTTTTTTTCCGATGCCGCAGAGCGCCCCTGCCCCCCAGCTCTCCCGGATTCCCGCTGATTCCCGGGTTCGCCCCGCGTTCCGGATTCCGGCCGATTTCCGGCTTCGCCACGAGCTACGGCTT
>CAMWWR010000240.1 GCA_947178045.1 uncultured Clostridia bacterium | reverse complement strand
GAGTGCTTATATTACATTAAAGAGACGGTATTAGCGTCATTGAAAAGCGGTAATGCGCGCAGAACGCGCGGGAATGGAGATTGGCATGTCGGATTTTCTGTTGATTATTGACGGTTCAAGCCTGCTGACAACGCAGTTTTTCGGGAACCTGCCGAGGGAGATCGTATTTGCGAAAACGCCGGAGGAGAAGGCGGTTTATTTTCCGAGAATCATGCAGACGAGCGGCGGTGTGTACACAAATGCGGTGTATGGCTTTATGCGGGTGCTTCTGCGAATATTAAAGGACCAGCGCCCGGCGTATCTCGCGGTGGCATGGGATCTGACGCGGGATACCTTCCGTCGGGAGCTCTATCCGGATTACAAGGGCAACCGCGGTGAAACGCTCCCGCCGCTGAAGGAGCAGTTTGCCCTCTGCCAGGAGGTGCTGCGGAGCATGGGAGTGCCGCAGTTCATGGATGAGCGGTATGAGGCGGACGATTTTTCCGGGACGCTCACGACCATGTTTGAGGGGCAGGTGCCGGTGCGCATCATGACAAAGGACCATGATTACCTGCAGCTTGTCTCGGAGCGCACGCAGCTTTGGATGATACATTCCACCGCGAAAAAAACGGAGGAGCTCTACGAGAAATACGGAATGCGCCAGAAGGATTACGATGTGCCCGACCGCACCTTTCCGTTTACGCCCGAGCTTGTGGAGAAGGAATTCGGCGTGAAGCCGGAGTCCGTGAATTCCCTGAAGGGGCTCCAGGGCGACGCGTCTGACAATATCAAGGGCGTGCCGGGCATCGGAGAGATGACGGCCGCCGCGCTGATCCACGAGTACGGCTCGGTGGAGGAGCTCTATGCGGCGCTGCGCGGGCTGGACGAAAAGGGCAAAAGGGCGCTGGCCGAGGACTGGAAAACGCGGCTCGGTATCAAGCGCTCTCCGATGGGGCCGCTGCTGAAGACGAGCGAGACGGAGCTGGTCGGCGAGAAGGCCGCCCTGCTCTCGAAGACGCTTGCGACAATCAAGCGTGACATTCCGCTTGACGTGACGCTGGAGGAGCTGCGCGTGCAGATCGACGAGGAGGCGGCCATGAAGGAGTTCGGCCGTCTGGAGTTCCGCTCGCTTAAATTCGAGCATGCCGCCGCTGCCGGTGCTGCCGAGTCGAATGAATTTGTGCCGGCGGAGGATAACCCGTTTGACGGCGGAATGGAGAGCGTCGGGGGCTTTGCCGTATTCGGCGGGGACTCGTCTGAAAGCGGCGCGGCGGAATTCCCGATGAACCCGCCGGTATCCCTCGACGAGGAGACAGGACAGGAGGAGGGCTCCGGCGGGAAAGGCGCTCAGGAAACGGCCGGGATATCCGGCGGACAGTGCGGCAAAACGGCCGGAGGAGAAGAAAACAGGGAGGCCGGCGAGGGAGTGGTCAATGCCTCCGGAGCGGGATCTGCCGTCTCCGGAAAAGAGAGTGCAGCCGGGGACGCCGGCCGCAAATGGTATCCGGATTATTCCGAGCCGGGGCAAATACGCGATTTTGCCGTCCTGCCGGAGGAGCTTCTGTCAGGGGAAATTCTCGCGTTCCGGATTTTTTCTGTGGACGGCGGAAATGTGACGGCGGCGCTGCAGAACCAGGCGGATACCGTTTACATCGGCGCTGTGACCGAGGAGCCGCTTACCGGTTTTCTCGAGCGGGCCGCGGAGCGCGGAATGCTGCTGGTGACCGGAGAGCTGAAGGGGCAGCTTGATGTGCTGGGCGCAGAGCGGATGTACCGGCTCTGCGAGCGGCGGGCACTGCTGGACGCGGAGCTTGCGGCGTATCTCATCGATCCGCTGAAGGGCAGCTATGATTATGTCAGCCTGGCGAAGAGCCTCTACGGTCTGACCCTGCCCGGCGAGAAGGAGCTTTTCGGAAAGCTCTCGGCCGGGGAGGCGGCGCTCTTTCTGCCGGATGCAGTGAAAAAGCAGCTGACGCTCGGCTGCAATCTGTCCTTCGTGCTCGCGGGCGCGCTCCGGGCAAGGCTTGCGGAAAAGGGAATGACAGAGCTGTTTTTCGGGCTTGAGATGCCGCTTCTGTTCACGCTCTACGCGATGCAGCAGCGGGGGATCCGTGGCCGGAAGGAGGAGCTGGAGACTTACGGCAAGGCGCTCGGGGAAAAGATCGACCGGCTCGAGACCGAAATCTGCGGGCTGGCCGGGGAGCCGTTCAATATCAATTCAACGAAGCAGCTCGGCGCGATCCTGTTCGACAAGCTGAAGCTGCCGGGCGGCAAAAAGACCAAGACCGGCTATTCGACGGCGGCGGACGTGCTGGAACGCCTTGCAGAGCAGCATCCGATCGTTGAAAAAATACTCGAATACCGGCAGCTGACAAAGCTGAAATCGACCTACGCCGACGGGTTGGCCGGCTATATCGGGGAGGACGGCCGGATACACGGCACCTTCCGCCAGACGATCACGGCCACCGGGAGGATCAGCAGCACGGACCCGAACCTGCAGAATATCCCGATCCGGATGGAGGCGGGACGGCAGCTGCGCCGGGTATTCGTCCCGGAGGAGGGCTTCGTATTTCTGGATGCCGATTATTCGCAGATCGAGCTGCGCGTGCTGGCGCATCTCTCGGGCGACGAGCGGCTGATCGCCGCGTACCGGGAGGCGCAGGATATCCACCGCATCACGGCGTCGCAGGTATTCCACACGCCGTTTGAGGAGGTCACGAAGGAGCAGCGCGGCCGGGCAAAGGCGGTAAATTTCGGCATTGTTTACGGCATCAGCTCGTTCGGGCTCGGGCAGGGACTGAATATCTCCAACCATGAGGCCGAGGAATATATCAAGAGCTATTTTGAGACCTATCCGGGCGTCAAACAGTTCATGGACCGGCTTGTTGCGGAGGGCCGGGAGACCGGGGAGTCGCGGACGCTTTTCGGAAGGCTTCGTCCGCTGCCGGATATTTCGAGCACAAACCATGCGAAGAGGGCGGCGGAGGAGCGCGTTGCGATGAATGCCCCGATTCAGGGGACGGCGGCGGATATAATGAAAATCGCCATGCTGCGCGTGGACCGCAGGCTGGTTGAGGGCGGCTTCCGCTCGCGCCTGCTGCTGCAGATCCACGACGAGCTGCTTGTGGAGGTATGGAGGTCAGAGCTGGAGGAGGTCCGGCGCATACTGCTCGAGGAGATGAGCGGCGCGGCCGCGCTGCGCGTGCCGCTCGAGGTTTCCGCGGGCGAGGGAGAAAACTGGCTTGACGCGCACTGAGGAAGCGCAGATGAAATGGCTGCTTCCTTGACTATGGCGGACTCAAAGCCTCTGTAAAGAGGCATAAAACCTCTTTCAGAGGCTTTTGAACAGGTCAGGAATATGCCGCTTTGCGGCGGGAGTACGGGGGTGAGGGACTATGACAATGGTGATCGGGCTGACCGGCGGGGTCGGCTGCGGGAAATCGACGGTGCTCCGGCTGATGGAACAGCATTTTTGCTGCCGGGGCATCCGGACGGACGAGGTGGCACGGGAGCAGATGGAGCCGGGCGGCGTGACTTATGCGCGTGTGCTGGAGGAATTCGGACGCGGCGGGGAGATCGTGCTCACGGGGGCGGACGGAGCGATCGACCGGGCAAAGCTTGCGGAGATCGTTTTTTCGGATGCCGAAAAGCTTGCCAGGCTGAACGCCCTGACGCATCCGGCAGTCACCGAATATGTGCTCCGCGAGGTGGAGCGGGAGCGGCGGGAGGGACGCTACGACTATCTTGTGATCGAGACGGCGCTGCTCATCGAGGGGGGATACGGGCGCTTCTGCGACGAGGTATGGTATGTGAGTGCTCCGGCGGAGGACAGGCGCGGACGTTTGAGGAGCAGCCGCGGCTATTCGGACCGGAAAATAGAGGAGCTTTTCGCGCGTCAGCAGTCGGAGGAGGCGTTTCTCGGGGTGGCGACGGCGGTCATTGAAAACGGTGACGGCCGCTCGGATGCCGATATTCTGGCACAGTTAAGCGAAATTTTGAGAAAAGTGCGAAAATAGTGGAATTTCATAGATTTTCATGATAAAATGAATATAAATGCAGTGCGAAAGAAACGCTCTAATCAGTGTTTCCATAAGTAAAATAAGCCTGCTCAGGGGAGAATTACCGGTTTTGGAGGTACGGTATGGAGGGAAATCATCTTGCAT